>CAYPIX010000157.1:0-6416 GCA_964410875.1 uncultured Kofleriaceae bacterium | reverse complement strand
GGTTGGTTCGCAGATTCGTCTAGCTTTTGTATTGCCCAATGAAGAAGTCGTTGATCTTTCGGCCGAAGTTGCACGTGTGGTTGAAGATGGAGACAACGCTGGATTTGGAGTAAATTTTCATGAGGTGTCAGCAGATGTGCTGTCTGGCTTGAAAAGGCTTGTTGAGAAACACGCGGCAGGAGGGCAGACCGCCAAACCACTGAAACCTCCAGCGAACGATGCCGCGCTTGAGTCGGTAAAATTTCGCTCTTCACACGAAGTAATGCCGCCAACGCCAAGGATGACTGGCGCAAAAATGAAATCTCGCAGATTGCTCACTGTCGATGTCTTAAGTCCTGTTCTTGGGAGTGAAGATACCGCAGAGCAATTCGTTGAGTTATTGACCATTGGCGAACACGCGGACGCTATGAGAATTTTGTTAGAAAGGTTAGAACCCGGGACTTCCCAGCGAATTTTGCGCGCAGTGATTCACTTAGTCGAAGGGTTACAATCCAAACGTAAGGGCGAGGTGGACGTAGCAAAAGAGCATTTCCAAAAGGCGCTCGAACTAGATTCCGCTTGCCATGAGGCCGTTATGTTGCTTCGCAACTCCTAGGTAATCGGTAGGTTGTTACGCCTGAGCTAGTTGTCCGCTGGATCTTTCACCGAGCGTGTGGACTGCTTCTTCAATGTGACCTTGTATCTCGGTTTTGGTCCCCCATTGAAAGAGTTGCGCGCAACAAAGGACCTGGCCTGAGAGGTTTTCTAGCTCAATGGCTCGCAACATTAGGAGAAACCGGTGTTTTGGAAACCAAAGGGAAATAGCGCTTGGAGGAAGTCGCTCTGCGACAAACGCGTGGGACGTCTCGTTCCCGATTTTGATTTCGATACGATCTGAGCGGTAAAGATCATCACGTGTTTCGCCCAACCATAGATTGGGAGAGCAGATTGAAGTGTAAAGCGAGTCTTTCGAGAGTTTTGTTTGGGCGATTAACCCCGAGCAAGATCTCTGCTTGCCATCGTAGTGGCGAAGATAAAGCGAGAGAGTTCCCAAGCTAAGGAGCCAACCGGTTTTTGTGCTTGTGGCCTCTTCTTGGTGAGACAGACCACCGTGTTTCAATTTAACGAGGCTGCCTCCGTTCTTTGGGATAACTTGTATACTAACTTCCTGAGACCGGCCGGGCGCTGGCTCGCCAAGTAAAACTAGGTTGGGAGATTCGGCGGAAACCACACGTATAGGCATAGAAAGCCCGAGACTGGGCCATCGCATTTCGATTGAGGCCTGAGAGGTAAGATCCCCGGAGATCAACTCTGAATGCCACTGTGTTAGGTCTTTGGCCTTGGTGAGAGCGCTCCAAACTCTGGCCGGTAGGACGCCTTCGATCAGCTTTTCGCAAGAAATTGTGGTTCCCACCGGCATGATCCTAACAGAATCTGGCGTTCTTTTGCTGGCGCGGAGTACCCTCGAACCTGAGTATGAGTGACGATACCGACACCGACGGCTGGGGAGACGGAACCGTTCCGGAGGAGTCGGTGGCGGAAGTTCAAAGCCAAGCGCGGTTCGGCACGTTTGGCGGTGTGTTCACTCCTTGTACGCTGACGATTCTTGGCGTGATTATGTTCATGCGCTCTTCGTCTGTCGTCGGAGATGTCGGAGTGTGGCGGGCTTTAATTATTCTCGCTATCGCGAAAGCGATTACGATGTTGACCACGCTTTCGCTGTCAGCAATCGCTACCAATACCGAAGTACGCACGGGTGGTGTGTACTACATGATTTCCCGAACCCTTGGAGCAGACTTTGGGGGAACGATTGGTCTTACCCTTTTTGTATCACAGGCGATTTCGATCGCCTTTTACGTTATTGGTTTTGCCGAGGCTCTTTTCTTATTGATTCCTGACTACGCGAGCAGCCCGCTGCCGCAAATCGTTTCAACCATTACGATACTTGTTCTGTTTGGGGTGACGTTCAAGGGCGCAGACGTTGCTATCAAAGCCCAGTATCCAATTCTAGCAGTACTCCTGGCTTCTGTGATTTCGTTTGTTGTTGGCGGTGTTCTTGCCTTTGACGGGGACAATTTTGCAGCGGCGGAGGGAATTAACCCTTCAGGTGACGGATTCTGGCTGATGTTTGCGGTGTTTTTCCCCGCTGCGACTGGAATTACAGCTGGAGCAAATATGTCGGGCGACCTTAAGAACCCGGCACGCTCCATTCCAAGAGGGACGCTCGTCTCGATTGGCTTTACTGCCGCCATTTATGTTTTACAGCTTATTCTGCTGGCAGGTTTTGCAAGTCAGGAGGAATTGCTTAGCAAGCCGTTTAAATCGTTGCAGTCTATGAGCGTTGTTGCACCGCTTATTATCGCTGGCGTTTTCGCAGCGACCTTGTCGTCGGCTCTCGGGAGCTTTTTAGGAGCTCCGCGAATTCTGCAGGCCATGGGGCAGGATCGTCTTCTCAAACCGCTTATCTACTTTGGCAAAGGGGAGGGCCCCACAGGGGAGCCAAGGCGAGCGACGATTTTGACTCTAGGAATCGCTTTGGTGGTGGTTTGGAGTGGTGACCTAAATGCAGTCGCGGGCATTATCTCGATGTTCTTCCTTATTGCTTACGGAATGATCAATTTCTCCGCTTTCGTGGAAGGCCGCGGTGGAAACCCGAGCTTTCGCCCCCGTTTTAAAGCTTTTGGATGGCCGGCGGCACTAGCGGGAACGGTTGGTTGTGCAATTGCAATGGTGAAAATTGATGAGACCGCTGCGATTGTGGCGATACTTATCGCAGCCACGATTTATTTCTCTCTGCGCGGTCGGACTGTTGGCGATTGGGTCGACGCAAAACGCGGCTATATTTTTAAGCGTACACGAGAGAACTTGTTATTGCTTGAGAAGACACCACCGGATACGAAGAACTGGCGTCCCGCTATGGCCGTTTTGTCTGATGATGTGGAACGAGACAAACAAATGGTCGATTGCGCGTCTTGGATCGAAGCGGGACGGGGATTACTGTCAATTTTAGAGGTTCGCTCCGAACCAGAGCTTGAACTAGAGCAAAAACTCGGTGCTCGCAAGGAGCGTCTTGACGAAGTGAAAAGACTGCTTGCGGCCAACAGCGTTACTGCGCTTGCAGACTCCGTCATTGTCGGGGATTCCTCTGCTAGTCTTGATACGGTTTTACAGTCGTATTCAATTGGAAGCCTTCGACCCAATACGATTATGGTTACGGTTCCACCGCCCTCTCAGACGGAACGTCGGAAAAAGCTAGATGAGTTTTTGAAGACCGTGGCTGCTTTCGACCTGAATATCCTGGTCTACAAGGGTGCACGAATAGAGGATAAACCCAAAGCGCGTATCGATCTCTGGTGGCACGGGCAACAGAATGGGTCGCTTATGGCTATGTTTGCCTACCTTACGTCGACTCACCCTAGTTGGAGCAAGGCCAAGATAAGAATGTTACGAGTTGTAAAAACTCCAGGCGAGCACCTCGAAGCAGAAGAATCTCTGGAAGCTCTCATGCACGCGGCTCGTATGAAGATGCAATTGGAAGTCGTGCTCTCTGACAAGCCGATCTCGGAGCTCATTGCAGATAGGTCATCATCTTCAGACTTAGTGCTTCTTGGGCTTGCGCGTAGCGACGTTTGGGACTTTCAAGGGTTTCTTGCTACTAGAGATGAGTTACTCACGAAACTACCGCCTACCTTGTTGGTACTTTCGAACGGCGAAGTTGATCTTTTGGCGTAGAGACCAACTCCGCCCAATCGGTGTTATTGGATTACCATTTTATCGGTTCCCGAACGGCCAAAGGTCTCTGGGCTATACATTTCCTCAGCTCGAGTGGGAGGAACGACGAAGTTCCCCGGCGTTGTCGCTCGGGTGACATAGGTGTACTCGTGTATGCCTTCCCAAAGAAGAGAAGTGAAAGCCTCAACACGCTCGTCCCGCATGTTTTGGTGTTCATACCAGGGACGCGACCACCACCAGAAGTTGTTTCCCTTGGATTTCTTGGACGAACTGTCTTCTGGAATGTCTCCTGTTACTGCTAAGGCAGGGTTAAGAGGCTCTAGGCCGGCAGGCAACGGATCGACAAGCGCAACGTGGTAACGCCTTGATGGGGCAACCATTTTCACGCGCACTCGTACTCGCGCACCCGCTTTCACGTTCCAGACACCATCTTTTTTTGTCACATCATCCGGCGAATCTATCGGTTCGTACTCTCGGGTTACCGTAAACCCATAGTCTGCCGGCTTCAGAGACAGGGATTTCGGCGCATACGTTACGCCAAGCCGGTAGTACATCCGCCCCTTGCCTTTAGCTTGAAGAGTCAGGCGTTTTTTGTCTGGTCCGTCGGAAAGAATCGCCATGGGAATTTCAACCTGAGCGGTGCTGGTACTTCGTCCCTTAAAGGATTCCTCAACAGCCAAGCGGTCGCCAAGCCAAGCTTTGGCAGTGAAGTTCGGAGGCGTCTTTTCGTACGTTTGGAAGTACTCGTCCATGGCCAATAGTACAAAGGTGTTCTCTTGGGTATTGCTCCAGCGTCCTTTCTTTCGGTGGGCAAGCAGCCCGCGGATGACCTTGGGAATCAGGTCGCTCTTTGGTGCAGCTGAAATTAGCGAATGAAGAATGATGGCGTCAGCTCTTCTGTTTGAGTGCAGAAGTAAATGAGCGCCATCGCTATAGGAAGTGGTCCAATGGGCACCCCCTGCAGTTTCCTCGACCCGGTTGCCCAAGAATTTCAGGATTTCTGCGAGGGCGGTTTTTTCGTTTCCTCTCGCAAGGGTGCCAACAAGCCATCCTAGAGCTTCCATTGATAGGTGTTTTTGGCCTTCTTTGTTCCAGAGTTTCTTAGCTGCGGCGGAATCCACGTCTTTGCTGAGGGCGCGAACCCAAAGGGCAAAGGCGACCAGCGCGTTTCTACTCTCTCGCGAATAGTAGCTTGGAATGTGCTTGCGTATGGTCTTGAGATATTCCATGGCTCGGCGAAGAGTCTCGGCATTTACCGAGTAACCCTTTGCCTTGGCGTGCTGTAGCGCAAGAGCGGCGTAAATGGTCAGGTAAGGCCAGGATCGGCGACCGCGCGACCAAAAAGAGAAACCACCATCACCGTTTTGCAACATTTCCAATCGACCAAGTGCTTGGGCCACATCCTCTTTGAGCTCGTCTCCGTTTGGAACTCCAGGGGCTTCGAAGGCGGTAAGAATGTCGCGCATCGATAGACCGAGGAGCCGAGACGAGGTCTGTTCTGCGCACTCGTATGGATAACCAGCGACATAGAGGAATGCATCGGTTAGTTCTTGCAGTTGAGTCGACGAGGTGCTGATCGACAAGCCGCCAAACAAGTTGACAGCGTCTTTGGGATGATCGAACGCTTGCACTGTAACCCCGTTCTCGACAACGCCGTAGGTCGCAAATGCCTCGGTTGTTGTCGGTGTCCAAACTGGAATCGAAAACTCGGCTGCATCAGATTCTTTGCCGGAAGTACCGACGATTTGTGCGCGGGCAACACCCGCTTCTACTGCACGGGCAGGGATTCTTACTTCGACCCTGTCGTTAGCGGGCACCTTAACGGAAACACCGCTTTGTTTGGTCAACTTGAGATTGGTCGCTCGAATCGCCAGTTCCACATTCATGGCTTTGTCGGTTTGGTTTTGGACTGCTATGGGGAGTTCAAAAACGTCACCAAAATTTAGGAAACGTGGAGCGGAGGGCCGGACCATAATCGGGTTTCTGGCGACAATATTTGCCTCGCCGTTTCCGAAGTAACGAGCCTTCGCGGCGGCAACCGCAATGGCCCTGTACCTTGTCAGGTTGTCTGGGATTTTCACCTTCACGGTTGCGCTTCCCTTGCCGTCTGTCTTCACCTCTGGAGCAAAAACGGCAAGTGCAGCAAAGTTTTTACGAAGCGCGATTTGCGGCTGCTGTTGCTTGTTTGGCTTTTGACTTCGCATCCGCACTTTTTTGCTTTTCATCATTGCCCTAGGGGAAGACGGCGCCGCTAAGGCCGCTCCCCTACCTAGGGCACCACTCGGAGCTTCGTCGGCGAACATCATGTCCTCAGTTCCCTCGGAATCCGCTTCCCGCATTTCTATTGGAGCAGCTTCAGAATTCGCCTCTTGCATTTCATTTCTCTTGGCAAGGGTAATCATGTCGCGCATGTGAAAGTCGGAAACATTGGCATAGCGAGTGGGATAGAACGCTGCCATGGGATTAGGCGTTTGATAGTTCGTCAATGCCAACACTGATTCGTCGACCACAATCACTGCGACTTCGGCGTTGGGCACCGCTTGTCCTTTGGCATCCTTTACGGATACATCGATGGCCGTCTCAGTACCGGGCTTAAGCGATTTTGCTTTGGGCGATACGGTTACAGTGAGTTCGCGATTTTTGGGTGGGACCTTGAGGTTTAGTGTTCCCGAAGCAAATGCGGGTCGTCGCGGCGCCTTGTCGCC
>CAYPIX010000156.1:0-6492 GCA_964410875.1 uncultured Kofleriaceae bacterium | reverse complement strand
TTGCAGTATTCGTCTTGATGCCAAGCTTGTCAGCAACTTCACGATCTGTTACGCCATTTATGTATCGGTCGACAAATAGTTCGCGGTCCTCATCGTTCAATTCCTCAAGGCAACCGTTCATGCATTGGGACAGTAGGGCCGCTGCCGTGGACACATCGGGAGCGAAATCAGTGTTTTCGATTCTTTCCGAGTCCAGCTCTTCCTTGCTTCGATGCCTAGCCCAAGCACTCGTTACGTAACGTAGAGCCGACGTGTAGGACACTCGATAAAACCACGCATTGAAATCTCGGATTTCATACTTCCCCCTAGACTCATGAACCCGAAGCAAAGCGTCCTGGGCCGCGTCGGATGCCAATGAAGGGGAACGAAGCACTCGCAAAGCAATCTGGTACGCCCTTTGCCAATGATCCTTGTCTAAGTCGGGTGTATCCATATGCCTCTAAACACAAGAAATCTATACAATTTTCGCGAAACCTTCAAATTAAACGTATTTTTTTCTCGTTTCCGGTAACCAATTGCTGGGTTGCCTGCTCTCTCTAATGAACCCAAAAAATCAAAGGAGCAGACAATGCACAATTCAAATAACGACTCATCAATTTCTTCCCTTTTCATGAAGGTACCGCTCACTATCGGTTTACTCGCCTTGGTAGCAATCCCGCTTCTGCCGCTCATGCCGATACTCGTACCCGCTGCTCTCTTCGTAACCGTAGCACCCTTTTTCGTTAAGGAAACGGACGAGACTCGACAGGCTGCAAAGCAGCCTAGGCTGAAAATCTCTGGCGAGCAGAACCAAAGCCTAACCGCTGTTGCATTATAAAAGTGGTTTCACTTCTCAGTGATACCTTGCCTCTGGGCTTGCACCCAGTAGTACAATCAGCCAATACGCATTCTAACTTATACTCTTTCGGCAGTAGTTCTAGTCGCCATATTGGTTATCAGTTTCGTCTATTGGCGCATATCTAACCCTTCGCACCAACCCAAGGAGCTTCCCGCAAAACTCATTGCGTTGGAATCTAGCAGAGGTAAGAAGCTCCTCTCCGACTCCACAGTTCGAGCCGATTTCGTTCCACTTCAAGCAGTTTTCGAAACGCAATCGAAAATATCCTTTTGTGGCGTCGCGAGTTCGGTTGCCGTGATACGAGCAACCGGCATTGACGTTTCTCTAACGCAAAGCAATTTCTTTGAAAGAACCACCGAAGAGACCGTCAGCGAGCTTGCAGTTACCTTCGGTGGAATGACTTTGGCCGAACTAACGGATTTAGTCAGAGCACACGGAGCGGTAACAAGCGTTACTTTTTCATCGGCTACTACCCTGCAGGGTTTCCGTCGGCGTTTAAAAAAAAACCTAGAAAACCCGAACAACTTCTTCTTGGTCAATTACGACCGATCTGCTCTTGAGCAGGGCAGCGGGGGCCATATATCACCGGCGGCCGCTTACCACACAGCAAGCGACCGCGTGCTGATCCTTGATACAGCAGCCTACAAATGGCCTTCTGCGTGGGTTCCTTTGCCAGATCTCTTTCGGGCAATGAGCGCCATAGATAACGACAGCGGAGAAAGCCGCGGTTTTCTAGAAGTCGAAAGCGCTACCAGCAAATAGTTACGAGAGAGAGACAACCTGCCGTGCAAGGTAGGCAGTAGTTTCGTCCATTTTTTCAGCGTTGGTGGACATTCTATAAAGAGAGGCCATCTCGGCCAGTCTGTTGAGACGACGGGCAAAGACTCGAGACTTTCCTGCCTTCGGTTTCGCCAAACTCAAAATGGCAGAGGTTCTCTCCGAAAAGAAAATTTGCGCGCTCGTTTCTCCACCAGAGAATCCTTTGTTAAGAGCGTTTAGGTATTGTCCCCACCGAGAACGATTGGCGCGCCCAGCAATTACAGGCAGCGCGTCCCTCATTCGAATTACCAAAGAATGCTCGAGCAATTCTTCTTTCGGCTCCACTGCAATCGCATAAAAGGGCTTTTCTTCGTCTTGGCACTCAAGCCAAGTACGAAGTTTCTTCCATGTCGATTTACCCACCAAGCTTC
Organism: uncultured Kofleriaceae bacterium; assembly: GCA_964410875.1. Lineage (GTDB taxonomy): Bacteria > Myxococcota_A > Polyangia > Haliangiales > Haliangiaceae > CAYPIX01. The sequence goes on along the minus strand of CAYPIX010000156.1, from coordinate 4,464 downwards.
TCTTGTCGGAGTCTATCCAAAGGTAACTCTTCTTTTCGAGTCCGCAGACCAGTGCCCAATGGTCCCATTGTTCGCCGCAGGCGATTATCGGCAGGCCTCGGCCAAGGTAGTAGTCGATCTTCTGCTTGGCTTTTTTCGCCGATGCGTTCGCAATTTCTATAGGCCTGCAATCAAACCTCTCAATGGCAGTTTTTAAGGTCTCTTCATCAGTGCCAAACATCCCCGTTCGCAGCCGGCCTCGCCCGAAAGCTCTGGTGATTTCACGCTCGGTAGGAGCAAATCGTAAACAAAGAAGAGCATGGCGGAGAGCATGGCGCGCGCATGACCCCGAGAAACTCCATTGATGTTCAAACCCGGGGTGCACTGAGATCCTACCTATGCGTTAAGCGACTTTTTTCCGATTGCTGGCCGAGCGGCGCTTCCTATAACGCTTTCGCGCAACCTTCGCGATTTTATCAATGAAGTCTGGCCACTCCAAACCAGATTTTTGCGCAGCCTTCGATATCTCGTGCTCCCAATTGAGATAGGGGTTGGCATTAGCTTCAATCACCCAGATGCCGTCGTCCGCATCTAGACGGATATCTAAGCGAGCGTAGTCCCTCAGCCAAAGGGTTCGAAACGCCGTAACCGCAATACGTTCCAACTCCTCCTGTACCGACTTAGAAAGAGGGCGAGCAATGACGTTCTTCACGCCCTTTCGCTCCCGGTACCCCTCGTCCCACTTCGCTGATTTGGTTGCTATTCGCTCCTCTGGCTTAGTGTCTTTGTCGAACACCATTTCAGTGGCCGGAAGTACTTTAAGTTTTTTCCCGTTTCCCAGAAGTCCGATGTAAAGCTCGCGCCCAGCTACAAATTGTTCTGCTATAGCTGCCCCAGCAAAACGCTGGTGTACGAATTCGACGCGAGCAGCCAATTCATCTCTTGAATGGACAACAGATGCTTGGGAAATTCCCATCGAAGCGTCCAACTGCAGCGGCTTAACGATGACCGGAAAAGTCATATCTACCTTCGCGGGCACCTTTTCCCCAAGGCGATAGGTCACAAAGTCGGGAACATGAATTCCGTGATGGGAAAGAAGTTTCTTACTTAGGGCCTTGTTCCGGGTGGCCATAAGTGCAACCGGAGGAGCCCCCGTGTAACAGAGTTCCTCTGCCTCAAGGAGCGCTGGGACAACGAAATCGAGCTTATCCATGTTCTGGAATGCTTCTGTACAGTTGAAAACAACATCAGGCGGCCGATCTCTGAGACCAGAGAGCAATTCGCTGGGGTCTTCTCCGACCGGAAGCAACTGGACATCATGGCCCTTTTTCAGGAGGGCGTGGGCAACTTGATACTCCTGCTCGGGTTCGGAGTCATTCCAGCCCGCGACTTCCTCCTCCATTCGAGCCATATGCTCGTGAGGACCCCATCCATCGTATGGCGTATCAAAGACTACGGTGATCTTCATTCTGCCTCCGGCTTCCTCTGTGCAATCCGATCCCGGATTGGAAACCCATGAGTCAGCGTAGTGCCCTTCTACGGTCTACTGCAAATTTACCGAGTTAATCAACTGAGTCCGCTCCCGGAACTGAGCATAAAATCTAATATCGGCGCGCATTTATTCTCGCACGGGGCATAGTACTCACCGTCTGCTCGGGTATTAGTTTTGGTACTTGCCCCAATCCAGAACTCTGTCAAAGCAATGGGCTCCAACTTATGAAGGTTAGCGTATCCAATAAGTTTTGGCCCCGCACAATCACCGGCTCCCCCGGGCGGCTCTTTGGGAAACAGGCTGTCTAACTCCGTTCGTTCTCCCGCTCGGTTAACAATGACATAGGTACTTTGAATGAGACGTAACAGCTTCCTGGACATCTCAGCACGCTCCCGCCTAAGTGCCAGTCGACGACTTCCCTTTGGAAGTGTATCGATTAACTCGGTTAATGCATTGAGTTCGCCCTCCCCCGAGTACCAATAACGGTCTCTTGTTTCCCTTTCAAAAAGCGGAGGAACGAAACCATCCGGGTACCAATCACCGTCAATCATCCCAGAGACCCCAAAAAGAACGCCAAAATCTCCGTCGGTTTCTCGGCAAACCAAGACTCCAAGCATTTTTCCGCCTCCCGAGACCTCAAAGTTATGCTCGGAAAGCAACTCGCCTTTCTCTATTCTCTCTCTCAGAATTTCCGCACCTCTCTTAGCAAGGCGGTGAGGTTTGTCACCACGGAGGCAACATGTTGCTGGTAGTGCGCCTTCCTCGGAGGCCGAAATTGACAATGGTTGCAGCAAAGTGACCCGAAAACCTGGTGTCGGTCAGCCCTCTAGTTTTTCGACAATGAGTGCAACGAACTTTTCCGCGTCCAACTCGCGGTAACTGTACTCTTCCTCAAACCAGGTAACCACCGGGTCAGTTTTTCCTTTTTGAACCTTCTCGTTTGCGGTTCGGTGTTTTCCGGTAATCTCTACGAGGCGCCCTATGACTCCTTCGGCGGCTGGGTGGTCTCCGGCGTAGTGTCTACGAAGCCACGTGAAGACGAAATAGACCAATGCCGGATCCGCCTCATCAATCAGATGATTGACCTCCAAAGTCGATAGAGTTCCATTTTCTATCGACTGCAAAAGATGAAGAGCCGAGCGTTGTTCCTGTTCGAATGCCATGACTAGGGCCGAACAGTAGTGAATTACGAAAGCTAGAAGCTAGGGTAAACCGGTCCAAACCACTTTAATTCAAGCCCAAAAATCAGCGCCCGACTCTACCAGCGAAAAAAACAAACCGTCGTAAAGCAACCTCTTTTTGGTCCAAAACCCGCCAGAAGCCCCTGTTTTTGTAGGCATTTCCGTGCTGTTTTGCCAAAAAAGCCTTATTCAAAGGAAAAACCCGTCACAAATAGGCAATTCGGCCTTTTTTTACGGCGTTTTTCGATAGTAGGTTCCCTCTCATGGCACAGAAGAGTACTGCAGTAAAAGAGCAAATGACACGTACGGCCCTCTACACAGAGATCGCCGAAGCAACAGATCTTACGAAGAAGCAGGTTAAATCTGTATTCGAAGAACTGGCTGTGGCAATCCATCGTCACGTGCGTAAGCGTGGTGTCGGAATTTTCACCCTACCGGGACTACTGAAAATCAAAACGGTTAAGAAACCTGCGCGAAAAGCTCGCAAAGGCGTTCCTAACCCATTCCGTCCAGGAGAGCTTATGGATGTCGCTGCGAAACCAGCTACAACCAAAATCAAAGTCCTCCCGCTTAAGAAGCTAAAGGACATGGCTCTCGACTAAGCTTTATTAGCTTTTTCGAATCAGAAGAACGGGTATTCGCTCACGAGCGAGTATCCGTTTCTTTTTTCGGCTTAGGTATAGTTTAGTTGCCAGATTCTAAAATTCAAAGCGCTCGCGAAGAGCACCCAAGCGAGATAGGGCAAGAAAAGAACTGCTCCTAAACGAGACACCCGCGCAACGACGACCAAATAGATACCGATTGCCAGGATTAGCAAAACGACCTCAACGAACGCGGCCCCAACCCAGTGAAAACGAAAAAACAACCAAGACCAACCCACGTTGAGTATCAACTGCGCAAAAAACGTGTAGAGGCCGTACGTACGTGCGCCAGAAGACCTTTCTCGCCAAACCAACCAGGCTGAAACAGCCATCATCACATACAGGGAAGTCCAAACAGGCCCAAAGATCTGGTCCGGTGGTGTCCAGCTTGGTTTCGACAATGCCTCATACCAACTACCAATCTCGGGAACGGTGACCCAAGCCCCCAGGCCGCCTACTCCGAGACAAAGCCCCAGAAAAAAGAGGAGGACAGGAATCTGGCGGCGTTCCACCCCGTCACCATGAAAAGAAGTGAAGAGGCACATCGTCGCCGGTATCAAAGAGCCCGTCTTCACCAACCTCGAACGCTGTCTGTGTTTTCACGAGGTTTTCGTTGTTGTAGGTAAACACGGTTTTATTTTCTGGCTCATCGTCACCCGAAAGCCAAACGCCATCCGGTCCTGGCCCCTTGAAAGAAGTTACTGACACGACAGTTCCTGCTTCTCCATAGTGAGACTTTTGGTAACCGACCAACAAACTGTCTTTTCTATCAGCCATGCTAGAACCAGGAGAGACATATTGACGTGTGACCTCCCGTTGTCCTTTGGTGTTCCTCGATATTTCTAGCCAATCTTTTTCAAGCACGTCGTCGAGAGTTCGCCACTCGCCATCGGGACCGGGCCCAAGCGCCGTGAAATGCCTCTCTACGTCCCCATTGCGTAGAACCAGTGTGCATTTGGTAGTCTCATCATCAGTTGTAAAGGCACGGTTATCGAACCCGGCGTCGTAGTCGCAAGAACCCATCGCGCGGTCTGCTTCGTCGTAAAACCATTGGGTGATACCAGATTGGAAATCGTCTCTCGTTCCAAGCTTTCCATCTGCACCAGCAAAGACGTAATGTCGACGATAAAGCCCCATTGCGTTCCAGGCGTTTACCCTCCTATAAAGGAAC
>CAYPIX010000155.1:0-6559 GCA_964410875.1 uncultured Kofleriaceae bacterium | reverse complement strand
GAACTTTACCGGCATTGGTATCACCTTCGCGGAATGGGCTCGATGAAATCTCGGTTCCATATGCGCCAATTCCACCCCCCCCCGGACCAGGGCCACCAGTTCCGGCCGTTATACCGTCTCCCCCGATGTCACCGACAACCGCAACCTCTCCGTTACTTGTGCCGAAGACCACACCGGCACCGTAACCAAAGACAGTTGAGACAACAGTGGCACTCAAGTTAACGACCTTTTGACACTGATCAGTAGAACCTGAACCTATCAAAAGAAGACTGCAAATTCTGTTAAGTGGAGAAATCACAAGCCTCGAAGAGCCCAAATCGCACTCTCCTTGAGAATCTGTCGAAACGGTAAAAATTAGTTCTGACGAGCTTACCGTAATTCCATTGTAGAATTTCTCGCAATGTTCCGAACCGCCGCCGAAGAGACTCGGTCTGCATTCACCTGCAATTGCGTCGCGAGCAACTCCTAAAACAGAGTCAACCGCGAACATTGCGTTCCGCAGGGTAGGATCGTAATCCTCCCGACCGCCGGTGCCAAAAAAGATATCAGGAATGCCGGTACTGTCTTCTCTAACAGCAATAGTACCCGTAATAGGGCGAATCGTTTCTGGGCCATATGATGCTGATGCATCCAAGACCAGACTTAGGGCTTCGGGTTCGAGAAACCCGTTCAAGACCGCTCCCTGGGTCGAAGCATCACTCGGCCAATCAGAGTCTCTCAAGCTAAAGAGAGCCTTCACTCCTGAATTCCCCCCTTGCGCTTCGAGCGCCTCTGTACCTGTTGGATTTACGGCTGTATTGTCATTCCACCCCGCGCCCACCGGGAATTCACCGTTGACCAGGTCACTAGAAAAATCTTGCGCAACATCTAGTTTGTACAACTGACCACAGAGATCACCGAAGACAACTCTGTCCATAAAGCCGTCAATAGCGGTTCCCTCTACATCGCTTTCCACCTCGTACGTGGTTAGGCTGGAAGTGATCGGGCAAGCTGCCTCAAAACGCCACAGTTTCTGGCCCGTTTCGACGTCAACCGCAACCACTTGCCTTCCTTTGTCGAAAGGAGGCGCTTGATTGTCGTTGTCGAGGCCGGTAGCCATAATGACAATGTGGCGGTCAGTGGCATTGATCCTGGTTCTCGCAATGGTTGCTCTTGAAAATGCCTGGCCCGCAGCTGCACCGCCGGGTTGAAGTTCCCAAAGAGGCTGCGGATCTAATGTATTTGTAATGTCTAGCGCAGTGTATGACTTACTACCGTTACCGCCGCCAATCACTGCGACCGTATGAACCGATTGATCCGCAAATTGCACGTCGGAGATCGTAGGTGCTCCATCGGGGAACGCTGTGACTTCAAGATTAGTGAAATCCTCGCTCATTCGCGCACCAATTTCAGCGGGTATATAGGCCCAAGCCTCATGACCGCTGGATTCAAAGTTGGCGGTATTAGGGGCTGTTTCTCCAGGATCCGTGTGAATCGCGTGAATCATTCCGTCCCCGGCACCAAAAAGAACAATCGTCGCTCGAGTGCTATTGTCGTCTTGAAACTCTCTATAAGCGGTTCTCACAGAGGCGTTGGCAAAGTTCAGCCAGAAAGGATCTCCCGGGGGACCAATAACCGCAGGAGTACTGTTGAACACAGGCCCCAGTCGACTTCGACTGCCGGCTCTGCCAAATCGGGCACTACGAGCCCATTCGACAATCAACATCGCTCTAGAGGCTGTAGTTCCAGCCCCAAAAGCTCGTAGCAACCCGTCTCCGTACGTTGGATCACTATCCGTCGCTTGATTCCAATGGAAAGGAACCCGACTCAATGCACCGGATGCGTCTGGCGCGCTAATAAAAATCGTCCGGTTGTCGACGGTTTGCCCTTGAGCTGCACCCCCACTAAAATCGGTTCCGTCAAGAACTTCGCCAGCATCCCAAAGAAAACCTCCATTCAAGTTTGACGCAACAAGATGGCCACGCCCTCCGAGCTCTTCGAAGGTTCCAGCGTAAATAATATCGCTGGCAACAACGGTGCCTGCTTGGACGTGTTGCTGGTCGGGGAAATAATCGAAACTAATATCTACACCAGAAAGCCTCGGTGTAACGCTTCCAGGGCCTCCCGTACAAATTCCGTTTCCCGCAGCATCTAGTTGTGAGAACAAATGAGCACGCCAACGGATAGAGCGGCCTGGTAGGTTCGCTACATTGGCGCAATACGTAGAGTCATCAGCATCCGCACAATCCCCCATCGGTACCCAAACCCAATCGTCCGGGTTCGCGCCGTCGGATTTCGTAATCTCATAAGTAATCAGTGTTCCAGAGGGAACCAACTCATCAACGTCAATTCGGATATCGGAGATCTGAAATTCCACATCAGTAAGCGCTCCCAGATCAACGATGCCCGACTCGACCAGCCCGCAGGCAACGAACTCAGCTTCAACGCGGTTAGCTACAAACGCGTATTCGCCTTCGTTTCCGTTTGAGATAAAGAGATCGAGCGTACCGTCAGGATCATTGTCATAATCAACTAACGCCGCCGCATCAAAGTCGGAGAACGTATTTCCAGCCGAATTGGTAAACTGCAAATCTACAAAAGGCTCGAACAAATCCGTTAGATTAGAAGTTCCTTTGTTCTGATAATACAGGGCCCTCCTGTCTCCAAGATCATCTCCACTTATCAGATCGGGGATCCCATCGAGGTTCATATCACCAGGTAAAACAAATCCTTGCTTCCTACGAGAGGGCAGGGAAATCCTGCCGTTAAAGTCCACACTGGTCGATGAAATCCCGGGGAATATTAAAATTCGCGTTGCCGGATCTTGTTGGCCGACGAGCAGCAGTTCTCTCGCGCCATCGCCGTTGTAGTCAAAATACGCGACAGAGGATGCACCGCCTATGCCTAGATTCAGATTGTCGGACTCCCTGACCAGTTCTGCCCCCGGCGTAAACTTCGGCCTACACCCAGTGTTCGCAGGATCAACTGTGGCATCTCTTGGCTCAGGGCAAGCATCTGACGTATTAGTACTGGGGTTATTGGCCTCTCCCAGATCATTGATGAAAATGCGAGCAACGGCTCGGTTACTTGATCCCGAAGCGCCGGGCTGAATGATATCAGGCCAGCCATCGCCGTTGACATCCTCCGACCAGACGACACCTTCGCTGTTGCGGCCAATACGCGCAAAATCCCCCTGACTCGCGACATCGTGATAAGACCAGGTTGCATTTCCACTGGCGTCATTGCCCTGATTAAGGAACATCCGTAAGTATTCAGGTCGGGTCGTGTGAACGTTGTGGTTTCCATTTTGGAAAAGAATTACGAAGTCGGGCCTGCCATCCAAATTGAAATCGTCGCAGGTGATCTGCCCGGTAATGGAGTTACCGTTGGTGACGTTTGCGCCCGTGGCCGTAGATTCCGTAATCCAGCCGTCTCTCCGAAATTTTGGCTCGATGGTGCAATTGGTATCCGCCCAATCAAAGGTCGTACAAGCAGCCGGATCGGCGACCGTCCAAAGAGAAGTATCGGTACCCGCTCGATTCTCGAATGTTCGATTATACCAAACGCCAATCTTCCTGGCTCCTATCGTAGCCCCGATCAAGTCATCCCAACCATCACCATTTGCGTCGCCTATACACCCCAAGAATGGGGCCGTAGTAACAGTAGAATCGCCCAGAGCGAAGCTCGTCGCAGTGAAATTTCCTCCGCTCCGCTTAAGCGTCAATGCTGCACCTGCAGGATCGAAGACCACGCCGCCAGTACCATCTACGAAAGTCTCTAGCGTATTCCCACTGTGAGCAGTTACACCTGAATCCTCTGCGCAATCAACACCCGTTGCTTGGGCATGAACCGCCTCGTAACTCGCCATGCTCTGACCCAAGACGAACGCCAATAAAACAAACAAAAAACGAAGATGTGATTGCATAAGCTTTCCCCGACAAGCTGGCCGATATCCCCTGACCAACAAATGCTCCCGTACAATTAGTATAGCGAATCAAACGCGAATCCGACAGCAAAATATTCTACTATACAAGGCTATGTGCCTACTCCTCGGCAAAGGCCCACAGTGTTTTACTCCTCACACATCGAAGCAAAATTGCACACACCTGTGTAGAAAAACCTGTCTGCCATGCAAACAAAAAGCCCTTTCGAGAACCGGAATCGTTTATACTTAACTCATGCAGTTCGGGGGGATTGGAGAAGTCGTGCCTAGGTACGGAAACGGAAACGCGCGGGCGGATGAAGATTCGATTCCGCCATTACCTCGCCACCGAGATCGCGACCAAGAGCGCGGCTCGGTCATGCTGATCTCTCTAGTAATCTTAACGTCCCTTGGAGCCATTGGGCTGCTTTCTTTTATGTCCACTAGAGCCAGCCTGCAGCGGAACACCCTCGACAGCCAAAATGTTTGCGCACTCTATGCAGCCCGAGGGTGCGTGGCTTCCGCTCAACACGCGCTTTCCGAAGTCGTAGATGCAGCTGGGACCTTCAACGCAAATGTATGGACGCCCTTTCTAACGAATGAAGCCACCTGGCAAGATCCCAGCCTTAACCTCGAAGGTCTGATTCACGGTGGTGACGTCCCCGACTACTTCGGCGCCGGACGTCAATGCAGAGTATCCTTTCAAAACAACGTCACTGACGGCGGCTTTGAGACCGATAACCTAGACAGCGAACTAGTCGTGCGCTCTGTAGGCTCATGCAATGGAGCTGTCGTGGTATTGAAAGTAACCCTAGCTTCCGCGCTGCCCCTTGCTGGGGGCGGTCGGGGATGCGGCTCCAACGCGAGCGCGCAGGCCAATGGTGATGAAAGCAATGCCGGTCGAGCCGACTGCCTTGCCGAGGACATCGCCACAACGGAAAGCACCTTCTCAATTGCAAACTGAAGGTCGAAAACGAATGACTAAGACAACAGTAACGAGAGACAAGAACGCCGGTTTTACACTGATCGAGCTTATGGTTTCCATGAGCGTCACCCTGATTGGTTTAGCTGGCTTGCTAACCATGCATGCGTCTACAACGCAAGCGAATCGAGATTCTGCCGATCACGCGCAAGCAACAGAACTCGCGGTGTCGATAATGGAATCGTTGCAAGGGTACTCCCTGGGACAAATCGCTGCGCTGTATGGCACTACAGAGGCGGACATCAATGCCCTATTCTCATCTGCGGATTCACGCTGGTTCCGAACCAACACTGATAACCTCGTCGACAGTTCACTGAGGGAAATGAAAGACGGGCGTCAATTTGGAACCGGAATCTTGCTAATCCCAGTAGTCGGAACTTCTACGCAAGTTGTGCGCCTGGTCATTTTTGTCGATTGGCTACCGACGACCTCGGTAGGCCTTCCCCCTGAAGATCTGGACGACAGCTTCAGTGCTCCTGGGGACCCATTAGAGGACTTCCCTGACCACACCATAAGCCCAAACCGAAACGTGATCATGCTGCAAACTCTTTTGGCACGTGAGGCAGCGAACTAGCAGCCGATGAGCGTGCGGACCAAACAGCAAGCGGGCTTTACCCTGGTGGAACTCATGGTTTCCATCGTGATCGCCAGCGCCGTGACGTGGATGCTTTTTTCTATCAACAATAAGATGACCCGGGGCATGAGAGATTCACGGCAGGTGAGCGAGCTCAATGCCACGGTTCGCGCTGTCAAAGCCGAGATCGCCGATGCCTTTTCTCAGGCAGGGTTTGGATTGCCCACGGGCGTGCTACGGGTTCCAGCTTCGTACTCTAGTGAGGCTGGCGAGCTCTCCGTTGTTAATGCGGTTCGTTTTCGTCCGTCGCCTTCATCATCAGACCGCGTCGATATTTACTACACCAACGGACAATCGGTTTCTCGTGTCTTCGATTTTGCTCCCACAGAAACCGAAATTCAGTACGACTCCAGCAACGGAATTACGTATGAGGTTGGCGAGATGCTAGTTCTCACTGGCAGTGATAGCAATGATGCTTGTCTGGTAGAGGTGCAAAATATTAACGGTGACACTATCGGAACCCACGATCAGACCCATTGCGGCCAGCTGGAAAGCGATGCTGCAGGAGACGGCGAGTTGCGACTCTCGCGATTTATCGGACGTGCCTATCGCATTTCTCCGGACAACCAGGATGTCGGCGTTCTGGAATTTTCTCCCTCTGGCGGTTTGGTCGATGACGATTGGACGGCAATAGCCACAGGTGTCATCAATCTCCAATTTGCCGCGCGTTTCTACGAACCGGATCTGTTTGCTGGCGCAGATCATGACGGCGACGGCAATCCGGGCCTGGATTGGTATAACGACGGTGCCTTAGCTTCAGCACCGGTCTCTGTAGGCCGGCCGCAATGTTCGGGCTGCCTTCCCGTAGAAGTGTCTTTTAGTATCGATTTGAAAAGTAGGTTTCCCGTTCCAGGTTCTCTGGCGGAATCGACCCCAGCGCACAACTCCTTCAATATTGGTGACTGGCCTGGAGTCGATTTGACACTCGCTCCAGCTTCGCGTCCCGTTGGTTACCGAGGCGAACACATCTATCGGTCGGTCACGTCAAAGGTAAATCTACGTTACGCTCCCAATGCCGATGGTTTATAGAATGAATAGAGAA
>CAYPIX010000154.1:0-6838 GCA_964410875.1 uncultured Kofleriaceae bacterium | reverse complement strand
ACCCATCGACAAACGTACCGGTCTGCCCTGTAACGTTTGGATTTCCGCGCAGGTAGCCATATGCATAAAAGGCAGGTTCTTCCACGCTGAACTGCAAGGCCTCCCAAGATGCTCCAGCATCGAAAGGACCGTTCCGTTCCCACAGCTCAGGCCTGGGTGGACATTTTTCTTTCCCCCCAACGCCTGAGTTAGCACAGCAGAGGGATCCAGAAAGGTGTAGAATGGAGTCCCCCGTTGCAAGCCCAAAAACTACCTGGTAGGAAACGCCTGCTGCGGCCCCCCCAGGGAAGTCGTTCCTAGGAAACTGAGGAGGCACAGGAGTTATGGACTTGGTCCCGTAGTTCGGCTCCATATAGTACGCGCGGGCGCCGTCGTAGATGCGCTTCACGAAGGTCTTGGCCTCACTCGTTTTCGATTTCGCGATGTATTTAGTAAAAGCAGGAATCGCCACGGCGGCAAGCACGCCGATGATAGCGACCACTATCATCAGCTCAATCAACGTGAAGCCGTGCTGGCGTTTCCCCACTCTATAACCATAGCAAAATTTCGGGCTGCGAGGGGGTTACAAGTTCTAATCGAAACCGACCTTTTCACCCTGAGACCTTTGGCCTCACATTGCCTACTCTGGCCGCAAAAGTCGTCCTGTCACTTCGTTTGAACGGTTCGCTTAAGAATTTGCGCATCAGCTCCGGTTCCCTCGAGCACGCCGGCGTCACCGGTGGAGAGCTCAGCCGCATTGGCTTCGTCGGTGTCCACATGCATTTCCAAGGCATACTTCGGGCTTACGCGAATAAGCACGTCACCGAAGATAAGGTCGCGGCCACCGCTATCTATTGCTACAGAAACAATATCTCTATCAGCCACCCCAAACCGGTCTGCATCGGCTGGCGTCATATGAATGTGACGACGAGCGCAGATAAGACCATTTTCAATAGTAAGGGTTCCTTTGGGCCCCACGAGTGTCACACCAGGGCTATTCGCTACGTCCCCAGAATTTCTGACAGGGGCGTCAACACCCAGAGTGAACTCATCGGAGCGAGAAATCTCGACCTGACACCTTCCTCGCGTCGGACCCAAGACCCGCACGTTTTCGATACTCTTTCGTGGCCCCACAATCGTGAGTTTCTCGTTGCACGCAAACTGTCCTGGCTGACTTAGCGGTTTGTAGGGAGTCAGAGAGTAGCCCTCTCCAAAAAGGGCCGACACAGCGTCGGGGGTCAAGTGAATATGTCTAGCCGAAACTGCGATGGGGATTTTTTGGTCGGTGGCAATATCATCATTTTTTCCGACTACTGCGGCGGTCTCCCGTGCAATCGCGCGCGCCTCATCAGTAGCCACCACTAGGAGCTTTACCCTGGAGTGGGACTTGGAAATTTCTACACAGGGGGTCGTCACATCAACGGCCACCGTACGGTTTTTGTCTTCATCCAAAAGAGCACCCAGAAATTCGAAACGCTGCAGCGCGCGATGACGAATCAGCGCGCTGTTTTCACCAATCCCGCCAGTGAAAACGATGGCATCCACGCCCCCCATAACGGCAGCGTAGGAGCCGATGTATTTCCGCAAGCGATGGGTAAAGACCTGTAGCGCCAGTCGGCAATCCTCATTGCCCGCCCCGGCTTTTTCTATGATGTCTCGCATGTCGTTGCCGACGCCAGAAAGTCCCGCCAGCCCACTCTGTTTGTTTAGCAGAGCATCGAGAGCCTTGGTATCCAGGTTTTCCTTTTCCGAAATAGTAAGCAGGACACCCGGATCGACATCGCCTGAGCGTGTCCCCATGACCAAACCTTCAAGTGGCGTCATTCCCATGCTGGTCTCTACGCTTCGACCGTATTCGATCGCTGCGCAACTCGCTCCGTTGCCCAGATGGCAAGTAATGACCCGCAATTCGTTCAGTTTCTGGGACAGGTGCCCCGCAGCTTGAGACGCGACCCAGCTGTGACTAGGGCCGTGAAACCCGTAACGGCGAATCCCGTGGCGCTCTACGAGGTCTTTGGGCAGCGCGTAGTGTTTGGCTCGGCGTGGGAGTGTTGCATGAAACGCCGTATCGAAAACGGCAACGTTGTCCAAGTTGGGAAAGAGCTCAAGGCACGCAGAAATACCGGCAAGGTTGGCGGGATTGTGGAGCGGCGCGAGATGAGTCAATTTCTCGAGCTTGCCGACGACCTCACTGCTAAGACGAGTCGGTTCCGTGAATTCGTCCCCACCGTGGACCACTCGGTGGCCGATGCCACTCAGGTTGATTCCACTGCAAAGGGCCGGAAGCATGTCTCGGAGTAGCTCCTCGTGCGACGCACCGGGTTTTGGCACCTCCGCCGTGTTCCCAATTTGAAACGAACAATCCTTTGTACCTACCCGAGACGCCTTGGCAACAGCCGTTCGTTTTCCTGTCTCATGCGCCAACACATCGAGCTTCACACTCGAGCTTCCGCAATTCACAACGAGTATCTCAGCCATGGTACCTAGCTTCTTCGTAAATACTGCGAAGAGCAAGGTGGGGCTAACGCTTGTTCGCCCTAGACTGCGTCAGAGCAATCTATTTTTCGCCGGAAAACGTCAGACGGAGGCGTTTTTCAATTTCTACTCTATCGACGGGCTCGTCCGTCGTAAGGATATTAATATTGTCGCTCATTACGAAACGAAGTCGGTATCGGCTGGAATTTGGCAGGCGCTGCAGACGAAGTTCATGAAAGTCGACTCCCCTCCGCATCGCAATAGCTGCCTGGTCAACAAGCTGTCGGAGGTTGCGTTCAGAAATGGGTGAGGATTCCCAGCTATCGACAAAGTTCACGTCTTCAAGAGCGAGCGACCAGTCCACGCTGTCTTGACGAAACGCGCGTTTCTTAACGATCTTGGTTATGCCCAAGGGTTTGAGACCACCATACCAAGCTTGCAATTGAGCAAAGTGGAGATCTTTCTTAGCTTCCTTAAGCGTGGCTTGATTTCTGTACAGAAGGTGGGTCCGTCCGTTTCTGCCTTTTCCGATTCGCAATCCGGCACTGTATCCCTGAACGTCCACCGTTTTTACCCGCTTCGCTCGAAGGAACTGGCGACCGGGCCGTGGGGTTGCATAGTGAGTGCCCAACAGACGAACGGCCCGCCCAATGACTTTGGCTTTTTTGACCGGCCCCATTCTCTTGCCAGAGCGCCCTGCGGATACATTCGTCGCTCCAAAAGACAGGAGTGCGAAAGCAGAAAAGAGAATGATCGATTGGCGCATAATGCACAAAGCTGCAAAACGAGTTCCGGACAAAATAGCCAGCCAATTCGAGTAGCTATGAACGCTTTCAGCGGTCGCGTTATGGCGCAAAATCGGTCACCTTTACTGGGTCTGGCAGGAGACCTGGCCGCCAAATAAAGTTTCAAGAAACCGTCTCAGCCGGGCAACTCACTAGACCTTAGGTGCATTCTGCCCGGCACCTCGTTTGCACAAACTTGTAGAGTGAAAGTTGTTTTTCTGATTTCTTGCGCACTGCTTTTTGGGGCGACTGACTCTGTTCACGCAGGAGGACCCTCGAAACACGCCACAAATCGAATACTGCAATTTTACCGAGGCAATTCATTGGTTGCCGGTAAACGGTGGCTTCAAAGGGAAGCACGCCGACGCCCCCAGGCGAGGAGCAGCAAAATCCCAAAAACACTCCTGAGAAAATACACCCAAGAACAAAGAATTGGTGGTTTTGGTTTGGACAAGCTCGTCAAGCCCATGCGGGAAGCGGGGGTCTTTCAGGCACGTAACCGGTACGCGGTATCCGTTTTGAAAGCGCGAACGGACAAAAGATTCAATGCATTCTTAGTATCGGTCGATATCTTCGGCGACTTTGAAGAAGGCGTGATTCGGGAACCTATCAATCATGCTATTGATAAGGGCTACAAGTATGTTCTCTTCGTTACCGAAATGGCCACGGTAGCCGAAGTAGAGGCAGCCCTTGCCCCGGTGTACGAAGAGTAACCCCAGTTCTTTCGTCCGGGCCAGAGGCCACGCCACTCTTGCGATTTGCAACATGACCCTTTGCGTCAAGCCCCCCTCAAATCAAAAAAAGCGTGAGTTTTCACCAAAGTGGTTTCCTGGAACACCGCTTGCTCTACCCCTGCGGATGCTGACACGTCAATCCCTCCTTCTCCTCACTGCACTCACGCTTCCAGCCACCAGTGCTCTTGCGAACCGCGTCGCTCGCAAAGCGAAAACGCGTAAAGCGGCGACCATGGAATTCGCCGTTCGCTCTGGCCTAGGCAAAGGTGTGAAGAAGCGCGGACCGGTCACCGCCATTGCGCGTTTGTCGATGGGCAAAAAAGGTCCCGTCGTGACAATGCATCACAAGGCAACGAAGCGAACAGCAAGGTTACAACTGCCCTTTGGTAGTAAGCATGAGGGACGACTGCACGCAGGCCAGTACGGTCCTAAAGCAGGCTGGGGCTACTTTGATGTATCTGGTGAGATTTGGAATAATACAGGTCTGATCGACGGAATCGATTTCCACTTCGATGGTGTAGATACGTTTTCCTTAGCGACTCCTTTAGAAGCTTTTGGCAACTACACCGTTGATATGGTGAGTTTGTCGGCTCAATTCAAAAATGGTGTTTGGCAACCGGGTATCCTGACCGTGGAGCAGAACAACATTCAAGGTGACGGAGAAAAGAGCAAAGAGCGCGCACTCATTCCTCTGCGAGCGAAGGGCTACCACGGCGAGCAACGAAAACTCACGCGCGGCTCGGTAAACTTGTTAAACGTCCCAGGGCTGCCACACGTGCGAGATAACTATAAGGCCGTCCTCCCAGACGCTAATGCTGTGGGCTTTAACCTGTCACGAACCGTTGCGGTTCCGGTGGGAGAGTCTCGACTGCTTCGCGGAAACATGCAACTCGAGCTCGGCATCTACAACGCCGAGGAATAGGAAGGCTGACGGCGGTCCGCTACGGGGGACTTTTGCCAGCGGCCTTGATTCTCTTCGCTAGCCAGAAGTAGCCGAAGAGCAGAAGACCGACCAGGGCAAGCTCCACTGCGATAAGTGATGCGATACCCCAGGTCCAAACCATGGGCGTACCAACGATGGCGGCTAGGAGCACAGCCCCGTAGATAAACTCAATGACGTCGCCCAGTAACGGGACACGCGCCAAGAACGCGAAAAAGCGAAACACCCTAACTCTCTTCAGTGGCCAGCTGATTGCCCTGCAACCAAGTTTGATTGGGCAACAACAGACGCTCGACGATTTCGCCTTCAAGGATGTGACGCTCGACGATTTCGTCTACATCGGCCAACGTCACGCCCCCGTACCAAACTCGCTCAGGGTAGACCACAACCACGACGCCTGCCTCGCACTTATCTAAACAGCCTGCCTTGTTTGCCCGAACTCTCTTAAGTAAACCCAACCCCGCCAACTTCTTCTTAAGCGCATCGCGCACCTGGCTGCCACCTTTTTCAGAACAACAGCCCCGGTCTGCGCAATCCAAACGCTCATTGGTGCAAACAAAAACGTGACGCAAAGGATATGTCGTATCCGTATCAACCATCAGTCGTAACTCCCATTGCCAGTCTGCAGACGAAGCGAAGCGCTGTTTATACAAAACCGATTTCCCCCGGGCCCGGGGCCGTCGGGAAAGACGTGACCCAGATGAGCATCACAACTCGCGCACGTTACCTCGGTACGAACCATCCCATGGCTGTGGTCGCTCTTGGTTTGCACGCCCTCCCTCGAAGCCGCTTTGGTAAAGCTCGGCCAACCACTCCCGGAGTCGTATTTGTCGTCTGAACGGAATAACTCTGCGTCGCAGCAAATGCACCGGTACACCCCCGGACGCTTTTCATCCCAGTACGCACCCGTGAAAGCCGCCTCGGTTCCACCCTGGCGAGTTACTCTGAATTGTTCTTCCGTTAAGCGCTTTTTCCACTCGTCATCATTTTTGAAAGCCATTTTCGTTCACCTCCGATGTTCACAGGGAAAGCCCCTGCCCACAGTCTTAAACAGGTTTCCCACAACGTCTTGTGGACAACTATTGAGAGCCAGATCGAATTGAGTCCACCTCAGAAAACAACTGCTTAATCTCATCGTCCTTCGTGTAGAAGTGCGGCGATATCCGGATGCCGGCTCCTGGACGGTGGTCGCAAAAGAAATTGCGACGATTTAGCTCCCGAGTCACCTCAGCGGCTTCGGCGAAGTCGAAAACAACTGACCCGCCCCGCTTCTCAGCTTCTCGCGGCGTGTTGACTTTAAATCCACGCGCGTCGACCTCAGAAAAAATTAACTCCGTTTGCCGCAAACTATTCTCGCGAATTTTGCGGACGCCAATCTCAGAAACAATCTCCGCACCGGCACGTGCTTGATAGAGAGCAGCAATCGCCGGTGTGCCGCCTAGATAACGCCACATATTATCCGCATAGTCCTGCCCAGGCATTGTGAATGCGAACGGAGACTCGTGGCCAAACCAACCAGTTACGCGGGGCGAAAACTCCCCTATCAAATCTTTTCGAACGTACATCCAGGCTGCACCCGGGCCCCCGCATAAATATTTCACTGAGCCGCCGCAGGCAAACGAAACACCCAAGTCGACCAAGTCGAGAGGAATCGTTCCGATAGATTGATAGCAATCCAAAATAACGTGGGCTCCTACTTCCGCTGCCCGCTTGGCGATGGCTTTCGCGTCTTGGATATAAGCCGATCGAAATAGTACATGGGAAATCGGAACGCAGACAGTGGTCTCGTCAATCGCTGCGCAAATCGCCTCGGCATCGATCCCAATGCCGCCTTTTGATTTAACAATATCAACCACCGCGCCCCGACGTTCCTCAGCCTTCCATACATAGGAAACCGTGGGAAACTGCATTTGAGTGTATACGAC
>CAYPIX010000153.1:0-6852 GCA_964410875.1 uncultured Kofleriaceae bacterium | reverse complement strand
CTCAGGAAATGATCGACTATGTTGGTTACACGGCTACCAATGGAGGCTTCACTGATCAGTTGACATTCCAAGGGCAGCTCGCCGGAAAATTATTCGATATTCCGGGTGGAGCTGATGCCCGGGTAGCTGTGGGAGGTTTGTTCCGACGTGAGGCTGGCGCGTTTGATCCCGACGTGGAAGTAGCCGCCGGAAATGTTTGGGGCAATAAGTCAGATCCGATTAGCGGTTCGCTAAATACGATTGAGGGCTTTGCTGAGGCGTCCGTCGTTCCGGTAACCAACAAGGATTGGGCAAAATGGCTTGAATTCACTGCTGCAGGGCGTGTTGTCCGGTACAACTCTTTTGGTACTAACTTTACCTGGAAGGCCGGAGGCCGCTGGACCGTACCCGGGGGACTCTCGGTTCGAGGGACCTATTCGACAGCATTTCGAGCTCCTTCTATTGCCAATCTTTTCAGTGGCAATTCTGATAGCTTCGATACCGCAGTTGACCCTTGCTCCGGTGACATTCAACCTCAGTCGCCTACCGCCGTTACAAACTGTACGGCCGATGGGGTTAATGGAGCGACACAGGCAAATACTCAGCTTCCGACCCTGGTTGGCGGCAATCGAAACCTTGGGGCAGAACAGGCCGATATTTTAACAGCTGGACTCACCTATGAGCCGGAGTATGTAGAAGGTCTCACTGTCGCTGTCGACTATTTCAGATTCGACTTGCGTGAGCAGGTCGGTCGTTTGGGCGCCTCTCTCATTCTACAAAACTGTTACGAGGCCGAGGGCGCATCTCGAAACATGGAAGACTGCAATAAGATCGAGCGTGACGGTACAGGCCAGATTACTCGCATCAACGACACCCTTACCAATACACTCGGTGGAACCGAGACTGACGGTATCGACCTTAAAATCGGTTACAAACGACAAATTGGTAATCTGGGCACATTCGCAACTCGCTTCCAGGCCAACTATTTGCTGAATTACGACGTGATTCAAAACGCTGGTTTCACGATGGACGCCGATGGCAATAGCGTCCAAAACTTCCGCACCAGAAAGGGCGCTGGGAACAGTTCTTTCGGAGTCTTACCGCGTTTCCGAGGTGTCTTTGGTCTTCAGTGGGGTAAAGGGGGAGCGAATGCGGGCTCCAATATCCGCTACTTGCACAGCCTTGACGAGTGCGAGTCGGATCTCTGCGACACAGAAGACGGAAGCCCGCTCCCCAATGCGCCACTTCGCCGACCTATCAACGTAACGGCGGATCTTTTCGGCGGCTACACCTTTGCTTGGGACTATGGAAAGACCAACCTGACCGCTGGTGTGAATAACTTCCTCGACCAGGATCCTGTAATCTTCTTCAACGCCTCTGGCGGAACCGCAGGGGTTTACGATCCTTTTGGTCGCTTCTATTACATGCGCTTAAGCCACACGTTCTAACAACGACAGGGCTTTTCCTGCATACTCCCTGTATGCGGGTAGCGCATTTCTCAGATCCTCATTTACTTAGCTTGACGGGAGCTCGCCTGGGCGACTTCCTCAACAAGCGGTGGTTGGGTGCGCTCAATTTGCTATCCAACCGCAGTCGGCACCACAAAGTCGAAATCTTCGAGGCTCTGGTAGAGGAGCTCAATGAGACGTGCCCGGAGCACGTAGTCGCTACCGGCGACATCACCAATGTGGCCCACGACGCCGAGTTTCAGTTTTCCAAAAAGCACTTCGATTGCTTCAAGCTAGGGGGAAACGGCGTCACGGTCATTCCCGGTAACCACGACGCGTACGTGGCCGCCGGCATTGATCTGTTTGCGAAGTACTTTGGCGGCTTCGCTACGTCAGACGAACCGTTTAAATGGGACGACGACAATCCGTGGCCTCTTGTTCGGGTTCGCGATCGCGTCGCCGTGATAGGCCTTTCTACCAGCCATCCGACTCCGTGGTTTCAAGCGTGGGGGGCGGTTGGTGACGAGCAATTGAAACGCCTTGAGCAGCGCCTTGGCGACCCACGTTTGGCTGGTTGCTTTCGGTTAGTCGCCATACATCACCCGCCCACTGGACGACCAGCAGAAAACCGAGTGCGCGGGCTGAGAGATCATCAAGCGTTTGCCGAAGTGCTGGGACGGGCGGGCGCAGAGCTTGTCATTCATGGTCACGAGCACCGAGATATTCGTGGCTCTATCTCTGGGCCAGAGGGCCAAGACATTCCGGTCTTCGGCATACAGTCGGCGACTTACGATGGCGGCTCTTTGGCCAAGAGAGCCCGTTACCGAGTTTTCGATATCGAATCCGGGGCCGAAGCCTCGGCTCGGCCCACACTTAGAACGCATTCCCTGCGAGTTTGGAACCCAGAGAAAAACCGGTTCGAAGACGACCCGGGCGACTAGCACTGACGTCTAGATGAACGGGTCGGTCCCATACGGGGTGGGGATGGATCTCGTGATGTCGCTGTTGGTGGAGACTCCGATGGCTTTCAAGACGATCTTTTCCACTGCTGCGTCGGATAGTTTCTCGGGAAGGAAGAACACGTATTCGCCCTCGGAAAGTCCAAGTTCCCCTCCCGCAGAAAAGACAATGGGAGCGGTTTCCGTAAATTTAACGAGCTCAATGCTGTAAGACGTTCCTTGCCAATCAACTTTGATACTCCCTTTGGGGGCGTTTGACTTGATTTGAGGACGACCAACGGTTGTAAAAACGACTCGGTTCATATCGTGACGGCGGTCTACTCTAACCGACGAGAATCGGTTCCCGTTTTTGAGTCCGAGGCGTATGGACGTTTGTCTTGGAGAGCGTTTGGCGCTTTTCTTGGTGATTCGAGCCATTCGGGTCCGCCCAGGGCGCATCTGTTTGCGCGGGGTCCTGGAACCTTCCTGTTTCGCTCTTGATGTTGGCGCTTTTACTCTTCCCCGTCCTCGCTCAGCGTGAGAGCTTGCCGGTATCAAAGCCAAGAGGAGCGTACAAAGTGAGAGTTTGCGAAACACGCGACTATATAGAGCATTTCCTGTGCCAGCGTCTTCGCGCGAAAACCCGTTTGGATCACTGATGGTTACAATTAAGTAACGGACTAGTCACCTATCCACTCACCGAAAACACGTTGCTGTGGGGCGCGAGAGGGACCGCTATTTTGGGTACACGATGGTGTGAGACCTGCTCAAAGACAGGCCGATTTCAAGGCGATGGACAACGCTCTTGACACCTAGATCGCCGCAAGTGAACCTCGCGACGCCTGCATGTCTAGAGACCCACTCACGAAAGAAAACGCCGAACAGCTCCTCGCCCGCGACGAAAAATTCGTCGTGCGACCCTGGTCCGGTTCCGGTGAACCAGTCCCTATTGTTTCAGGTGACGACTGCAAAGTTACGGATGCCTTTGGTACCGAATTTCTCGATTTTACTTCCGGGTACTTTGTGAACCAAGTGGGACACTGCCATCCACGAGTCACCAAAGCAGTTACTGAGCAGCTTGGCAAAATTACGCAGGTTTCCGGTCGTCACCTCACGCCTGCCGCGGTGGATCTCGCCGAGAAATTGGTCACGCGAGCTCCATCGTCTGTACACAAGGTTTTCTTTACCACCGGAGGTACGGAAGCCAACGAGAACGCCCTTAAGATGAGCCGTCAAGCGACGGGCAAGACTCATGTTGCTTCGTTGGAAAATGCCTACCACGGCCTCACACTGGGCGTGCTCGGGGGCTGCGCCGCCAAGAAATATCGAGACACGGCTGGTGTACCGGTTGATGAATACTTCTTCCGTGTGCCAACTGCGTACTGCTACCGCTGTGAGTTTCAGAACAATTGCAAAGTACAGTGTTTGGACGGCGTCGAGAAACAGTTTGAGGACCACCCACAGACCACTGCTGTCATCGCTGAGCCAATTCAAGCAGTGGGCGGACTGGCTCCCCCTCAGGCTTGGTGGGACCGGCTCGATAAGGTTCGAAAGAAGCACAAGGCTCATTTGATTCTCGACGAGATTCAAACCGGATGTGGCCGAACAGGGAAGTTCTACGCGACTGAGCACTACGGGCTGGAGCCCGACATTATTACTGCGGGAAAAGGGATTTCTGGTGCCGTTGGTTCACTGGGCGCCGTCTTGGTGAGCGAGGAAATTGAGAGCAAGTACTATGGCGGAACCACTCCGACCAACGCTGGCAATGCGGTGTCATGTGCGGCAGGGAACGCACTCATCGACGTTCTCGACAATGACAAGCTGATTGAGAACTGTTCCAAAATGGGCAAGTACTTCACCGAGGCTGTCGCAGCACTAAACGATCCATGGGTGGGCGATATTCGTTTTCACGGTCTTCTCGGCGGGGTTGAACTTGTGACCAATCGAGAGAGCAAAGAGATCTTACCCAAACCAAAAGTTCTTGAGGTGAAAGATCATCTTCACAAAAACGGGATGTTGCTTACGGTGAGCGGGCTCCACGGAAACGTTCTTCGCCTCCAACCACCACTGTCGGTTACAACGGCTATTCTAGACACTTTTGTAGCTAGCCTCGGTCGCGCCTTGGTCGCCGTTCGAGGCTAAACCCCGCAACCTTACATCACGATTTTCCCTTGAATCTATTCGCCATACGCAAGCATCTCGACAGAGTGCTGAAGCCTTTCGTGTCGCGAATCGCCAAGCTTCCCCTCCACGCGAACCATTGGACCCTTGTTGGTGCGTTCGTTGGGCTTGCGTGTGCGGGACTGTTCCTCTACGGAAAATGGTGGTGGGCTCTATCACTGCTGCTCGTGCGCGGAATACTCGACAATATTGATGGTTATGTAGCCAGAACCAGAAACCAACGAAGCACGTTTGGCGCAGTGATGGACGACACAACCGATAGATGGGTGCTCGGCGTTATTTACGCTGGGGGGTGTCTTAATATTGCCCAGGATTATCCACACGTCTTGATTGTTCTAGGGCTTGGCATTACCGGTGCCCTCAGCAACGTTATTATAAAGCTCTCAATTTACGCGGAGTCACAGCAGGACATTTTCCGGGAAGAGGGGAAGATTGGGCATCCTGTGGATGTTGTTGGTTTGTTTGGGTCGGCGGAGTTCATTATCTACTACGGCTCCGGCGTGCTTTTCGCACTGCTTCTTGATGATCCACGCCCCATGCTCGCGGGGGTCTGGGCGGTCGCTATTATGTCGCACCTTTCTCTCTTGCAACGAATTGTTTTTGCATGGCGGCGATACCGTCACGTAGATCCGGTAAACGTGCTCGCGAGCCAAGGTCTAGCAGCAAATGGAGAGCCTCTGGACTAGCGATGGGGTCCGGCCAGCCAACAGAGCGTGGGATGTTTGGAACCTACCTAAATCCTGCCAATGCGATTACAGGGTCACGGTATTTTACGCTGCCCGCTTTCTATTTTTACATTCAAGATGGGGCAAACCAACTTGCGACTCTCATGATTGTTCTATGTGGAGTACTCGATTTGTTCGACGGGCCTGTCGCGCGAAAACTGAAATGCACGTCGGGCTTTGGGGAGATGTTCGACGCGGTTACAGACGGGCTCTGTTACGCATTTTTTATGTTCGTTTTGGTTTGGTTTGAACGTATGCCGCTTTTGCCGGTGTTGATTTTTCTCGCGCTCGGAGTTTTCAATTCCGCTCTTCGTTTGATTTACGCAAAGCGCGTGGGGCGAACCACCAACTATCAATCCTTCGCTATGGAGCGTGTCGTCGCTTACACGGTTTACCTAACAGGTATCGCTGTAGCGAATTTTGAAGTTGTCTTCTATTCGTGGGGGCTGGTTGGATTTATGGTGATAGTCGTAATTCACGATTTCAAGCGAATGATTTTGGATCCAGTGCCTGCATGATTGTTTCACACAAAGCCTTTATGATTTTCGTAACCCTCATGGTAATCGGCATTGGCGCCGGCTGGGGCGGCTGGAGCTTGATTGACTTAAAGCGGGTTTGGAAGACGCGGAAGGAAGAGCATGACAGGTTCTTCGGTGCAATTATCGGCTTTGGCCTGGCTTTCACGGGCCTAATCGGACTCGCAAAGTACTACCTCTTTCCCGCTCCACCTTTTTAGATCGTGAAAGAGGCTCCGTGCTTAAGCACTTCGATTAAGTTGGAACGGTTGCTTTCGTCGGCGACTTTCTCTAGTCGTCTGCGCGGGGCACTGGGAGGACCGAGCCGTAGGTTGACGGTTCCCCAATGGACAGGGATCATTGTTTTGGCGCCAAGTCGCACCGCTATTTCCAAAGCGGTATCTGGATCAATATGAACGCCCTGGTCGAGACTGTTGCGCCGCATTCGGTAATACCAAACGGGTAGCATTCCACCGATGGGAAGAAGCGTCGCATCAATTGGGAACTGGCGACCGATATCCTCAAAAAGGTCGTATTCCGACATATCCACATCGCCGGAATGGTGTACGTAGCTTTTCCCATCGGACAAGACATAGCCAGAACAAGTCGGCCCATCACCTTTTCGCCAACGACCCGGATCGTGTTTCGTCGGTACGCATGCAACATCAATTGAACCCAAGTGGATTTGGTCTCCGGGCTCCACCTCGCGAACGGACCGAAACCCAAGATCGCTTACGATATGGCTGGCGCCCTTCGGAACAACTAAATCAGAGTCTTTGGGGAGTCTGGCTAGCGTCCACCGGTTGAGATGATCGACATGGGCGTGTGTAATCAATATGGTAGAGGCGGGCTCGACGGATAGGCACCGGCGGACTCCGAGAGGATCAATCAGTACTTTTTCTGTACCGAACTCAATTTGGGCACTAGCGTGACCTATCCAAGTAATGCGGGCGGGCATCCCCTATACTCTACCCCGACTGCCAACAGTTCCCGATTATGATTTCCCTTATCGTATTTTTTTCCATTGGCGCGGCGGCGGGCGTCATCACGGGTATTCCCCTTGGAC
>CAYPIX010000152.1:0-7114 GCA_964410875.1 uncultured Kofleriaceae bacterium | reverse complement strand
GTGTATTACTCGCGATGACCGAATGCCCGCCCGGAGCCCTCACTGCCGTAGTTGATGATTCCGCGCGGGGCAATTCACCGGCTTTGGCAACAGCGGCAGGCGAAGAGCTTAGTGCTTTGAGTTTTGCTAGGTACTCGGGGTCACTGGGTCGAGGTGCGGGACGTTCGTCCTTAATTCTCACACGAGTCTTGGAGTCTTCCCAGATCTCAGGCTCGGGCGCATCATCCACTGGCGGTGACTCGGGCTCCTCTAGCTTTTTTTCTACAATTCCAGTCGCCGGTACCACCCCCGAAGAGTCGAAGCCTGGCGCCGTAATCACCTTGATAACAGTTTTCTCTTCAGCGAACCCGGGATTGTAGTCCGAACTATGCTTGCTAGGAATTTCCGCGCTTCTACAACGCGAAACCCAACTTCGAATTTGAGAAGTGGGCTCGGACACTTCTTCTTCCATCGAGTATCGAAGCTCCCGCATCTTGGCGCCAAAAGCAGAAGCCGACTGGAATCGGTCTGCCGGGAGCGGAGCCAACGCTCGAATCAAAAGATTTTCAATCTCTCTTGGAAGCTCTGGATCTTGTGTACTTGGGAGCGGCATGGTCCCTGCGCGTACTGCTTCCAGAGCCTTGGCATCTGACAAACGTGAAAATAACCGTTGCCCGGTCATGTATTCGTAGAGAACGATTCCAAGTGCAAAAACGTCGCTTCTTGCATCGACTCTTTCCCCAGAAGCTTGTTCTGGGGCGATGTACGCAAATTTACCTCGGACGGTGTCGTGACTTGTCTGTTCGTCAGGATGTTTGGCGATGCCAAAATTAGAGAGCTTAACTTCACCACTTTTTGAAAGAAGGATATTTCCTGGAGAGATGTCCCTGTGAACAAGCCCCTCATTTCCGTCGCCAGAGGCGCCCACGTGCGCGTGCTCCAACGCCTCACAAATCTCAGCGCCTATATGCAGCGCGAGGTCCGTAGGAAACCGAACCCGGCTTCGTTCCAAAAATTCGTAAAGATCAGCAAGATTGATCCCATCGACATACTCCATTACTAAGAATTTTTGGCCATCATCGCTGATCCCCACGTCGTAGATCTGAACAATATTGCGGTGTCGCAACTTGGCGAGCACGTTCGCCTCAGAAATAAGCTGCTCTACAAATCGTTCATCTTGGCAGAGATGAGGCAAGATCCGCTTTATGGCGACTGGTTTAACAAAACCGCCACCGGAGGTGGCCTGCCCTCGAAAGATCTCAGCCATCCCACCTATACCGATGCGCTCTATGAGCTCGTATCGGGCCATGGCAAGGTCTCTACGGTATCATAGGATCTAGCAAATGCCTTCCCAACTAGCGGGCTCACTTCTTGCCAAACTCGAAGAA
This sequence comes from uncultured Kofleriaceae bacterium, assembly GCA_964410875.1. Taxonomy (GTDB): domain Bacteria; phylum Myxococcota_A; class Polyangia; order Haliangiales; family Haliangiaceae; genus CAYPIX01. The sequence continues at coordinate 5,747 of CAYPIX010000152.1, read as the reverse complement.
TTCCAGCACTCCAAGGTAACCCCTGGGGGGGTTATCTCAATAACCGATCGCTTTGGAACGCCGGAGATCATTTCTTTCGGGAGTACATCGTATTCCGGTGGATCAGCCGTTTCTCCGGCCACCGTGTACGACATCGCCTCCCTTACCAAACCTCTCGTTACCGCAGCTATTGCCATGAAGTTGGTTGAGTCGGGAAAAATCGATCTTCACACGAAGGTCCACGAGTTAACGGACACGGTCTCGATTCCTGAACAAATCACAACGACCCATTTGCTTGGACACAGCGCCGGTTATCCAGCGCACATTCACTTTTATGAGTCCTTGCGAAAGCTACCATCTCGAACGGACTTTGCAGGAGAACTTGTAAAGATGGCTGCCGAAACGCCACTGGTGACAGAGCCTGGCCAACAAACCCAATACAGCGATCTTGGCTATATTGTTTTGGGGCATATTCTCGAGCAAGTAAGTGCCAAACCACTGCATCTACTTTTCAACGAACTCATAGCGACGCCTTTGAAAATGCGTAAGTCTCTCTTTCCCTCCAAGACCTCCTATTCTCCGACACAGCAAATTGCTCCGACTGAAGATTGTCAAACACGTGGGCTACTAACAGGAGAAGTCCATGACGAGAACGCACACGTAGCCGGCGGCGTAGCAGGGCACGCCGGCCTCTTTTCCGATGCGACAGACATAGACAAGTTCGCTCGCAGTCTTTGCGACTCCTTGAACGACAGACCGAGCCTGTTCAACTCAGAGATTTCAAAACAATTCGCCTCAAGCTCTGCTGCCCCAAACACGAGTTGGCGCCTCGGCTGGGATACCCCATCGGAAATCCCAGGTGTGTCGCACGCGGGCGACCTATGGCCGAAGGATGGAATCGGGCACTTAGGCTTTACTGGCACTTCTCTTTGGATAGATCCTCCCAAAGGACGCTGGGTCATACTGCTTACTAACCGAGTTCACCCCACACGAAACAACCACGGCATCAAGGATCTGCGTCGGTTTGTCATGGATACAATTGCATCGGCTCTTCGTTGATTGACACCCTCGCAACGCAGTTTTAGGGTGCGCTCGTGACAACTACGAACGACCGGTATGTTCGCCTAGCGGAGATGGAGAAGGCGGCTGAACTAGGTGGCGGCGAAAAGCGAATCGCCCGCCAACACGAAACGGGAAAACTCACAGCTAGGGAACGAATCGAAGCTCTCGTAGATCCAGGCAGCTTTGTCGAGCTAGACAAATTTGTGACTCATCGTTGCTCTGACTTTGGGATGGAAAAACAAACCATCCTTGGTGATGGCGTCGTAACCGGTCACGCGACAGTAGACGGAAGAAAGATCTGTCTTTTCGCCCAAGATTTCACTGTCTTTGGCGGCTCGCTGTCTGGCGCCTACGCAGCAAAAATTTGTAAATTGATGGACTTGGCCACCAAGATTGGCGCGCCAGTTATTGGGTTGAACGATTCCGGCGGCGCCAGAATTCAAGAGGGCGTGGAATCACTGGCCGGATACGCGGATATATTCCTGAGAAATTCTTCAGCCTCTGGAGTCGTCCCACAAATTTCCGCCATCATGGGGCCTTGTGCTGGTGGAGCTGTCTATTCACCGGCCATGACCGACTTCATTTTCATGGTCGAAAAGACCTCCTACATGTTTATTACGGGCCCCGACGTAATCAAGACGGTCACCCACGAAGAGGTCACCAAGGAACAGCTCGGCGGAGCCAAGACTCACGTTTCAAAATCGGGCGTAGCGCACTTCGCGGAACCCGATGAGCTCTCCTGTCTCAAGCAACTACGCCGACTACTAAGTTTCCTTCCGTCGAACAACGCAGAGCCCCCTCCTCTAAAGGAGACGACAGATGCGGCTGACCGTACCGAGGCCGCCCTGGACGAACTCATTCCAGCGGAATCAAATCAGCCTTATGACATGACTAACATCATAGAAAAGGTGGTTGATGACGGTGATTTTATGGAGGTTCAACCGAACTTCGCCAAGAACATGTTGGTTGGTTTCGCACGTCTTGACGGAAAACCTGTCGGCCTCGTCGCAAACCAACCCGCGCACCTCGCCGGTTGTTTAGACATCGATGCATCGGTAAAGGCGGCCCGTTTCGTGCGGTTCTGCGATTGCTTCAATATTCCAATCGTTACCTTGGTCGATGTACCTGGGTTTCTACCCGGCACGTCTCAAGAGTACGGGGGCATTATCAGACACGGAGCAAAACTTCTTTTTGCCTATGCCGAAGCAACAGTGCCCAAGATCACGTTGATCACCCGAAAAGCCTATGGTGGTGCCTACGATGTCATGGCCTCCAAGCATCTTCGAGCAGACTTTAACCTCGCCTTTCCAAGCGCAGAGATCGCGGTCATGGGACCCGAGGGAGCCGTTAACATCATTTTCCGCAAAGAGTTGGCTGGACTAGCTGATGAAAAAGAGCGAGAGACCGCTCGTCAAAAGTTCATCAGTGATTACCGCGATCGCTTTGCTACCCCGTACCGCGCCGCTGCACTGGGATATATAGACGAGATTATTCGGCCCAGGCACACGCGACCAGCGCTTATTCGGGCCCTACGCACACTGAGAAACAAGCGCCAAGAGCCACCTAAGCGCAAACATGGAAACATTCCACTGTAACTTTTAACCTCCTGAGCTAGGCTCCAGCCATGATCCGCAGCGCAGTTTTAGTCGTTTTCTCCGCTCTACTGTTTGCTAGCTGTTCAAAGAAGCCGTCTGAACAGCAATGCGAAGCTCTAAAGCTTCATATCGCTGAACTCGTCATGAAAGACGAAGGATCAGCGACCATCGGTAGTGCAGGAGAATTTGTCGGTCTTCTAGACGACAACGCTAGTCAGTACTGCGACAAGGAAATTTCAAAAGCCCGCGTTACGTGCGCCCTCGCGGCGAAAACGCTTGAGGACGCAAAGAGGTGCGATGAATAAGGTCTCCTTACTCATCTTTCTGGTCGTCAGTCTCTTTGCTCTGCCAGAAAGCAAAGCAGAAAAGCCCAATGTATATACGTTAGGGAAACTGCTTGAACTCGCTGCTCGCCATAACTTCGTGCAAGCAAGCAAAGAAGAAGCAGTGGTTGCCGAAGCAAGACTAGAAGAGGCAGAGAGCGGGCTTTACCCGAAATTCAAACTAAGTGCATTTATCGCACCCAGCCCAGATGTCGATTGCGAAAACCCAGAGTGTTCTGTCACAGCGCAACGGAATGCTACCTTGGATCTTGAAGGCATTTTCGGAGGTGTGCGCGCCGATCTAGTCCAACCTCTTTACACGTTTGGAAAATTGAGCGCGGTCAAAAAAGCCGCTGGCGTGGCGGCAACTGCAGCAAGAATCGCCGTCCAAGAACGACAAGGGCAGATTGGTCTCCGAACCGCTCAGGCTTACTTTGGCCTGAAATTAGCCAAAGAACTCAGAGCCATGTTGCAAGAGGGCAAGAACCAACTGGACAAGGCGTTCACTCTCGTAAAAAAGGACATTTCCAAGGGAGGTAGTTTAACGATTCAAGATCGCCTTCGACTGGAAACGCTACGTGCCGAAGTCGAAGCACGTTTAAGTGTGGTCTCAGAAGCGGAACAAACAGCCCTAGCTGGTATTCGAACGCTTACCGGCGACCCTAAAGCAAAAGTCGACTCGAAGCCGCTCGCTCGCGAAGAATTCCCTACGAGGAAAAACGCAAAGTCCGCGGTTCAAACCGCACTCAAATCAAACCCGAAGATGCGTGCAGGGAGGCTCCAATCCGATGCAGCTCGTGAAATTGCGACCGCACAGAAACGTAACTGGTGGCCGAATCTTCTTTTGCTAGCTCGATTCAACATTGCTCGAGCCCAGGGGGTCGATGACCCACCGTCCGCATTTGCTAACGACCCTTTCAACGTAACGAGTTTGGCGGCAGGTCTCTTTATGCAATGGGATCTCGACCCATGGGGCCAAACGGCCAAAGTTAAAGGAGCAAATGCTCGGGTTCGCCAAGCACTTCAATTGGTAAAAGCTGGAGAGTCTGCCCTCGCGATCAAAACCCAATCTGTGCTCGCGCGAATACGTTCCGCCGACCGCCGCATAACAACCAGCAAAGCGGGCGTGAAATCGGCCAAAGCTTGGGTTGCTTCCGTCATACAAGGAGAGGCTCTCGGAGTCGTCGCTCCCAAAGATCTTGCCGACGCCTACATCGCTTATTTCACCGTTAAATCCCGGCTACTTGAGAGCCTTTTCGACTGGAATGTCGCCAACTACGAATTGCTTAAGCTTTTGGGAGAATTTCCTCTTAAGTAGTTCGTCGAATTCAGTAGGAGCCTGCTCCTACTAAGTTTACCCAATCCGGTTCAATCCAACCCATTTGAGCGCATGCACATGAAAACCAAATTGCTATTCGGTCTTTGTTTCCTAACCTTACTCATTCCTTCGCTTCACGAAGCGCACGCAGCTGACGGCAAGGGTACCGTTGCAGTAAAGAAAGCCAACGATACAATAAAGGCTCTTCTAAAGGAAAAGGCAGCACCGGGTAGTTCAAAGGAACAGGCCCTAGCGTCCAAGGTGACCAAGAGGGTACGTGGTTTTCTGGATGTACCAGAGCTAGGTCGACGCGCGATGCGCGATCACTGGGGCAACCTAACCAAAAAGCAAAAGAAATCGTTTCTAACGGTACTTTCCGAACTTATCGAGAAGAACTACATCCTCGGCTTACGTTCCAATTTGGACTACGAAGTCCAGTACCTTTCCGAAAAAGCTGAAGACGACAACATCTTGGTTGAAACATCCATACGCGACAAGGCCTCGGAAACGTCTCGGGCAATTTCAATAGGGTATGTACTCCACACCGACAAGGGAAAATTACGCGCTTATGATGTAATTACAGACGGTGTTGGCCTTGTCGAAAATTACCGATCTATGTTTAACCAGATTATTGGAAAAGAGGGGTTTGACGGACTTCTCCTACGTATGAAGCGCAAGCGCGACAGCCTGGCAAAAACCAAAGAGTAAGGCTACCGAGCAGCGATTTTTTCAGCGGCGACTCTACCTATTTCGTATGAGCCTGTAGCCCCGTGCCCCCCCAAACCTGCGACCCAAAAAAGCCATTCGCGCTTACTGTCCCAGCATATTTTAGGAACGCGGCCTTCGGAAAACGTCCGTAGACAAGCCCAACTCTGGGAAAAGGGCGTGTCCCTTAAAGATGGGGCCACGCGATCTAGCTTGGCGCGTATCTTCATTTCTTCATCGTCGTCGACAAGCGCATTCGTGGGTCGCGAGAGGCGAACGTCACAGCCACTCATCAATAGCCCATCCGTGTGCGGACGAATGTAGAATTCATCTTCTCCAAGACACCAGACGTACGGCCTTTCCTTATCCGGCCTCTCCGTTTTGCAAACGTGAATATGACGATGCTCGCACGTGTATTCGTTTTCAGTCAGTCCAGCAAACGCACCGACCTCGGCGACCCAAGCCCCCGCGGCATTCACAACAAAGTCTGCATCAAAGTCGCCCTGAGACGTTCGTACAAGAACACCACTATCGGCCTCGGAGATGTCGTGTACCGCACAGGAGACTTTCAACATGGTGCCATGTCTCTCGCTGGACAGTAAAAAGGCTTGAAGCAAAGCATCTGTATTGATGACACCGTCGTTTTGTACGAACAAAGCACCCGTCATTTTGAGCTCAGACAGCTCGGGCCATTTATCGATGACATCCTCACCCCCGAGTCTTTCACAAGTAATTTCCCACCGATGTGCCCGTTCGACCATACGG
>CAYPIX010000151.1:0-7340 GCA_964410875.1 uncultured Kofleriaceae bacterium | reverse complement strand
TCCTGGCCCTGGCGAAGGAAAAACTCTCTGTGCAACCAATCTCGCCCTCGCCCTCGCAGAAGCTGGTCGCTCGAAAGTACTTCTAATTGAAGCTAATATACGTTCGCCAAGCTTGGCTCATACATTCGGCTTTTCGCCCCCCTGGTGTTTAGCTGAGCAACTGGTAGCCCATCGAGACAAACCAATTACTCCTTGGAAACTGGTAAGCATTTCCCCCGGAAATCTACATGTTGGCGCTCTCGACCCAGTGGTCGAACACAGTAACGTCTTCGATTCTACCGCTTTCGCCGTAGCAATGGAGCGTTTTCGCGCCGCAAACTACGAACACATTGTCATAGACGGCCCACAGGTTTTAGGAAGCGCCGAAGTGAATTTAATGCAAGACAGTTGTGATTGCGTTTTGTTTACTGGATTTGCTGGAAAAGCTAGCGCAAGAGCACTTCGTCAAAGTGCAGAACAACTCGCGCCAACCGAAATCCTGGGCTTCGCAATGATCGATGGCGTAGTCAAAGTCAGATGAGCATCACTAGCACCGAACCTAGTGAAGGAATAAACTTACTCGAGGCTGCTGGGCTTCAAGTTCTTCGCGATACAGACAACCCCATGGTTCGCGCGGAAGCAATGAGGGTCGCAAGAAGGCTACGCCTAACTGGAAGAAGAGTTTTTGGCTTTACTCCGGTCGACGATCTGACCGCAGTCCCTCCAGTTCTCATTCGTCTAGGTGTCGCTATGATGGAACTTGCCGGTTCAACCGTGGCGTATCTAGACGCCAATACAAGTTGGCCAGCACTTCCTGCAGATCTGATTCCGCAGAGCCAGAAGGAAGACACAAGCCATTTCGTTACAAGATGGCTCCTCGACTCTTTTGCTTTTCTAGTACCTAGAGAAAAGACTAGAGCAGTAGACGCCGTGCCGCAGTTAGAACGAGTTCTTACCGACGGTGTAGAAATTTTCGAACATGTTCTCGTAGACCTAACGGGCTTTGATCGCCTTGGGGAGTTAGATGGAGCGATTCGTCTCATGGACCAAGTCATTTTAGTCGCGCGCTCGGGCGGGATCCGAGAACGAACCTTACTAGATCTTCAGGCGCGAATAGGTAAGGACCGGATACTCGGAACATTGCTGATAGGTAAGTAAACGGGAGTGTTGCTCTGCAAGTAAGTTAGGAGTCAGTCTAAGTAGACTCTATCGACCAATTTGTGGTTTGCTTTTCGGTACCTATGAGCAGTCAAGAAACTGTTGCCGTCGTCGGCTTGGGGTACGTTGGTTTACCCGTTGCCATCTCATTTGGAAAAAAATTTCCAACCATCGGCTTTGATATTCGTGAAAAACGAATCGCCGCCCTTCGTGCAGGGGAAGATGAAACGGACGAAGTTGAGGTAGCGGATCTTAAGGCGAGCACCTGTGAGTTCACTGCCGACATCGCAGACCTAAAGAAGGCGACTTTCTTTATCGTTGCCGTCCCAACGCCAATTGACTCGAATAAGAGGCCTGATTTAACCCCGGTTTGCAAAGCCTCCGAAACGGTCGCCAAGGCGCTGACCAAGGGTGACATCGTGGTTTACGAATCGACTGTCTACCCAGGGGTAACCGAGGACATTTGTGTTCCAATTCTCGAACGGGAATCCGGTTTAAAAGCAGGAAAGGATTTTACTGTTGGGTACTCGCCAGAGCGAATTAACCCTGGTGATAAAGAGCATACCTTTGAGCGGATCATCAAGGTCGTTTCAGGCCAGGACGAACCAACCCTCGAGAGGGTCGCCAATACATACGCAGCGGTGGTCACTGCCGGTGTTCACCGAGCTCCTTCTATCAAGGTCGCGGAAGCTGCAAAGGTAATTGAGAACACTCAACGAGATCTCAATATCGCTCTGATGAACGAATTGGCGCTAATTTTTGACCGACTAGATATTAGAACTCAGGACGTCCTAGAAGCCGCTGGAACAAAATGGAACTTCTTGGGTTTCCGCCCGGGTCTTGTCGGTGGTCACTGCATTGGAGTCGATCCCTACTATCTGACTACGAAGGCAGAAGAATTAGGATACCACCCCCAAGTCATACTCTCGGGACGCCGAATTAACGATGGGGTGGGCGCATTCGTAGCGCAGAAAGCCATGAAAATGCTTTCGAGGGCAGGCATGCCTCTGCGTGGAGCGCGAGTCGCAGTACTTGGGCTCACCTTTAAGGAAGACGTTCCAGATTTACGAAACAGTAAAGTCCCAGACATCATCCATGAGCTCCGAGAATTCGGCATAGAGCCGTTGGTTCACGATCCACTTGGTGATCCCGAAGAAGCAAAAGAAGAGTACGGCGTAGAACTCTCTAGTTGGGAGAAAACTGTTGGGGGGGGACTCGATGCGGTAATCGTGGCAGTCGCACACAAATTTTATCTTGAAAAGCCTCTAGATACCCTTCTTGAAAGTGTTGCTGACGGTGGCGTCGTAATCGATGTGAAATCTGCACTACCACCTACCGGCTATAAACGCGGCCTCCGGTACTGGAGTCTGTAGTCACGATGGGCAATTACCAGAAAACGCTCAAAGAAATTTCATCAAAGCCAAAGACCTGGCTTGTAACCGGAGCCGCCGGATTTATCGGATCGGCCCTTTGCGAACAATTACTTCGCTCAGAACAAACAGTCGTCGGGTTAGACAACTTTTCAACTGGACATAGAAAAAACCTATCCGAGGTCCAACGGCTCGTTGGCCCAGAAGCTAGCAAACGGTTTTCATTTATCGAAGGCGATATTTGCGATTTCCAAACCTGCAAGCAGGCTACTAAGGGGGTCGACATTGTTCTCCACCAAGCCGCGCTTGGCTCCGTACCACGATCTGTGGAGTTTCCGCTCGCTTCGCACGCAGCGAACGTAGATGGGTTCCTAAATGTTGGTATGGCCTGCGTTGAGAACAAGGTTGGACGGCTGGTTTTCGCTAGTTCAAGTTCTGTGTATGGAGACAACACTGACCTACCCAAAATCGAACATGCAACCGGGAAAGCGCTTTCCCCGTATGCAGCCACCAAGCAAATTGATGAACTCTATGCCGGTGTTTTACAAAAAACGTACGGGTTGGAATGCGTTGGCCTTCGCTACTTCAACGTTTTTGGAAGGCGACAAGATCCCAACGGCCCCTATGCAGCTGTGATTCCGAAATGGCTTGGCCAACTATTCAAGGGTGACAACTGTAAGATTTTCGGCGACGGAACGAATAGCCGAGACTTCTGTTACATCGACAACACCGTGCAAGCGAACCTTCTCGCTGGACTTTGCAACACAGACGGCACTGGACAGATTTATAATGTTGGATGCGGGGCTCGCACAGATTTAAACCAACTCTTCAACGTCCTTAAAGAACATGCGACGTCTCATGACTCAGTTGCAGCCTCTGTCATCGCAACCCAAGAGGCACCTCGTGTTGGGGATGTCCCTCACTCTCAAGCGAGTATCGATAAAATCAAAAAAAATCTGGGGTACGAGCCCAGCCACGATATTTCTTCAGGGCTCAAAGAGACCGTGCTTTGGTACGCCCAAGCGCACAAGATCAGCGAAAGTCAGGCCAGTTAGTCTGATTTTCCATTCAGAACTTGCTTCGTACCCGTCCATCAATCCCTCGTAACGCGCTTTTAGATTACGCCCAATTGATCGGAACGAGAGTCTAGAATACCTTCTCGTTCATGGCTCAAGACGGACTCCCAACGCCCGAACCAAAACCTGAAGACGAGAAAAAAGCATTAGAGCTTAAGCATCTCGCAGAGAACGCCGTTCTAAAGGGCGTGCCCTACGGCGATGAGAAGTGCGGCAATTGTCTCTACTACCTAAACACCGACGAAAAGATTGCCTACTGCTGGCATCCAAAACTGCGGATACTTTGCGGTTTCGATTGGTGGTGCCAGTGGTGGGAACCTATTCCTGAGGAATAGACGGGACTGTTTATTTCGCGGAACGAAGAAGCGTCCACGCGCCAAGGGCAAGAATTCCTAGGGAGATAAGACCGCAAAGGCCTCCCCAAAACCAATAAGGGAGCCCCACTACGTCAGATATACGTTGTACATCTGAAGGAAGTTGTTTCGTAGCGACGCCCGCGTACTTCACAAACAAATAGTCCGCTCTAGAAAACACGCTTAGCGCGAGTTGAACGCCGAGAAACGTCGTGACCAGTTGGCCCCATCCTGCTTTGAGGAGAAATCCGCAAGCGAGGGAAGCCGCCGCAAGCAACCCTACAAAGGTCCAACCGAAACCGTTTCTGACAAAGAAAATCTCAATCAAAACTAGGAAAACACCGCCAGCAATCAGATACCACTTTGACGTCTGAGGTTTCCTTGCAGCAAAAAAACTCACCGCGGCCGCCAGAGCTGGAGCCAAGAGCCCCCCAACAGAAACGAGTGCTGCTTGCCACCAGGATGGAGTCATGGTCAGCGCTTCTCCGGATGCATCACTGTACATTTTGAATGATTCAAAATCTCCACCGACAAGTAGAGCTGTGAGTCCGTGCCCCAGTTCATGAGCCACCGTGGAAATCAGTAGCAGCGGATAAGCGATATACTCGCCATACGGTACGACATACAGCGCCAACGTGACCAGGACACTAACTAGCAGTACCCAACGAATACGCGTCTTGGATGCAACCATATGTTATTAGGATAGCTCGGATCCCTATCCGGGCAAGATCTATGCAATTTTACTCGCACCAACCGATAGAAAAGCTTGAAGAAAATCTCTGGATTGTTGAGGGCCCAGTTCCCGGCCCTGGACCGCTGCACCGGAGGATGACGGTGATCCGACTCAAGGATAAAAACCTAGTGATCCATAGCGCGATCGCCTTAGACGACAATGGACTTACCGAATTAACAGGGTTTGGCGAGCCACGATACCTATTTGTACCCAACCACTTCCACCGAATCGACGCCGACAAGTACAAGCAGACTTTTCATCAAATGAAAGTCATTTGCCCTCAAGCATCACGACGAAAAGTGGCCAAAAAGGTGGACGTCGACGGGGACGCAGGACTTTTGCCCAACGATGAATCCGTTCAAGCGCACATGCTGCGGGGGACAAAAGATCGGGAGTACGTACTCACTATCAACTCTATCGATGGAGTCACTCTGCTCTTCAACGACGCATTGTTTAATATGCCCGCAAAAAAGGGAATCATGCGCCTACTCCAGAAAATCATGGGGTATGGAGGACTCCGCGTTTCAGTCATAGGGAAGATGGTGCTCGTCCAAAACAAGAAAGAGTTTGCCAATCGCCTACGTGAGCTAGCAGAAACACCGCGATTAAAACGAGTAATTGTCTCTCACGGAAACGTCGTAGCGACGGGAGCAGCTGCCAAACTAAAACAAGCAGCAGCTCTATTGGAATAAACAGTTGTCAGTGGACTTCTTACCTCCTCCGATTTCCGCCTACACCTAATTGCAAAATCCAGGAAAAATACATGCACCTGGACAAAACATCCTACCTGTCCAACACCGTATAATTTCGCTCAGGAGGATTCTGGGGGATGTCCGAAGTGCAAAACGAACTTGCCGATGCGCTCGCGCGCGCGACAAATGAACCGCTAACAATTGGGAACTGGGAGAAGGCCGAAGCAATCGCTGCTTCAAGCGACAACCCAGATCCCGTTGCCAAATCATATCGCGATGCTATCGCCGCTCTTGACGAGAACGACGCGGTCAAACTCGGCGAGCATGCCACTCGTTTTCACGAGGAATGGTTCGGCCCTGAAGCCTCTGAAACAGAAACTCTTCTTCGTGGAATACTTGAGCGCTCACCCAGCTGTGATTGGGCGTTTCGCAAATTAACCGCGAATCTAACCGTTGCTGGTAACTGGGAGACCCTCCTCTCCCTTTACGATCAGGCTGTCGAGAACTGTTCCAGCGAATCGCGTAAAATTGAAATCCTCGATGAAGCCTATCAAACAGCGACTGATCTCGCTCAAGATTCCAACAAAGCAGCGCAGTACCTAAACTTGCTTTGGCAGCTACAGCCTACCCCAAAACGGCAGTCTGAACTCGAGAACCTCCTGGAATCCTCCAACCAATGGCAGCGTTTGATCGAAGTATGGACCGACGACAAGAACGGCGAGGTTTCTCCTCAAACCAATATTAAGGTTGCCAAGACGTACATTCGTGAACTCAAAGAGCCAAACTCCGCCGTCAGTTTGTTGTCGGAAATGCTTTCCGGAAGTGAAGCAAAGCAGTCCTCAGAACTTCTCGAGGAGATTCTCTCTAGCTCCCCAGATACAACAACAAAAAGTCGCTGCCAAAATGCTCTTCGAGAATATTATCGAGCAAACGGGCAAGCTGATGACGAAGTAAGGCTGCTCGAGCAAGAGATAGCAAACGAAGAAAACGCGGGTATCCGCAGTCGCCTTAAGAAAGAACTAGCAAGCTTGTACCGCCAGTCGGGGGATATGAGTAAAGCATTTAGCCAATACTCTGAAGCACTGTTGGCGATGCCAGACTCCAACGAATTACTTGCCGAACTTGAAGAAATTTCGAACCAAGCCGGAATTGCCGATCAGCTAGTCGTTAGCTTAACCAGCGCTGCAGCGAACGCTTCAAAAGAACGTCGTGCGGAACTGCTGCTTCGCTCTGCGGATCTAAGGATGGAGGTAGGCGATGAAAACGAAGCGATTGAGACTTGGACTCAATTGCTTTCATCTGGGGACCTAGGGCAAGAAAAGACTCTTGAGACGTCTAGGATGCTTGAACCTGTTCTCGCTAAAAAGGGTTTACACGAACAACGCCTTACGCTTCTTGAAAGCATGTTGGCCGCTGAAGAAGACCTAACATCAAAACGTGACCTCATTTCCAACATCGCGGACGCTGCCGAGCTGGTAGACAGGCCCGATCGTGCGATTAACGCGTGGAAGACTCGGCTTGAATCAGACCCGGAAGATGCACTCGCATTGGGCAAACTCATCGATTTGCACCAACGCGAAGAGAATTGGCAGGAGCTCGTCCAGTACCTTGAGCAACGAAGTGAGCTTGCGGATAGCTCGGCCGGGCGTGCTGACCTTGTCCGAGTCGCCACCATACAGACCGAACAACTGAATGACATGGAAGGTGCCATCTCCAGTTGGCTGTCAGTTCAAGGCCGTTTTGGTTCTGACAACGAAACCACCGATGCACTTAGCATTCTTTTATCCGCGCAAGGCAAATGGCAAGAACTCGCTGAGGTCCTCGAAACAGCCACCTCAGAGCAAACAACGCGTTTGGCCGCGCAATTGGCGACTCTAGGCTCTGCGTACGGCGACGAGCTTGACGCCAACGAGAAAGCGCTTACAGCGTTAAGTCGCTGCCTAACAATTGATCCCAACCAGGCCGAGGCACGTCAGCAG
>CAYPIX010000150.1:5715-7435 GCA_964410875.1 uncultured Kofleriaceae bacterium | reverse complement strand
CTCGACGACGTAAATGGGCTGACACTTGTTCGGTGAGAGCAGCTAGCAATCGGACCCTAGGGTTAGATCTTCACTTCACACCTTTCCGCCTCCCATTGTTGACCGTTCGTCCGATTCTTTCCTTGCTTCGCAGAGGATCTTTATCCCTCCTCTAAGGACAACCAACGAGATCAACAATCCAATGGCCAAATCGGGAATTTGCGATTCTGTCCAAAGAACGAGTGCTCCAGCGAGCATGACTCCAACATTTGCGATTACATCATTGGTTGAGAAAATGAAAGAGGCGCGAAAGTTGACGTCGCCCCCTCTGTGCTTCCAAAGCAGTTTCAGACAAACAGCGTTTGCGACCAACGCGATGGCCCCGACACCGACGATCGTCCAACCAACAGGTTCGAATTCACTGTAGAAGCGACGTATTGCTTCGATCATCACGGCGCCGCCGAGAATCATTTGCAGTACACCACTGAACGTTGCCGCGGCGCCACGGACTTTCGCGGCTCGACCGACTGCGAATAGACTAATCGCGTACACGCTCGCGTCGGCAAGCATGTCGAGCGAATCAGCAATCAATCCAGTTGAGTCTGCAAGAAGTCCCGCCACCAGTTCGCCGACGAACATGACCGCATTGATTCCCAAAACGATTCGTAGTGTCCGCCTCTGCTCGTCGTTGTTCGCCTGGAGGTCGCATCCACAATCCGACATATTCTCTACCTAACTCAGTCTTCTGTCGCTGTCCTCCAGAATCTTGACAAGACACTTACTATGAACTGATACGTGACTCGTTCAAGTTGGGAAGCGGCTAGCTCAAACGCACTGACGCTCACACACGCACGAACCTCTGTGAACCGAAGGCAGAACCAGCAGGGTCACCGGAGTAGACGTAATAAGGCCGTCACTGATGCACGGCACCCGCGCCCTTCGCACTATAGAACCGCTCGCCGAGACCTTCTTTTCCCGGCTTGTAAATCAACTTACGCCGCCTGGTAGTAAGCTTGCTTCGCCGGGGGGACAGAGGTTTTGCGACAGCCGCCCGAGCTTGGTTGCGCTTCCAGAAAATCCGATACGACGAAAGTACGCTCCATTCGCTGGAAGCGAGGGCCCGTAACTCGAACCACTCGCCCAGCAGGCCAGTCGGACCGGCCACTACGAGGGAAAGCTGTTTCTTATTAGGAGCTTGCATGCGTCGCTACGGGCGCTGGTCGCCCGCCCGCGTTGACAGCTTCTTCGTTCATTCCTATATTCGCTCAAGCGTTGTGATGCAAATGGCCAAGCCAAGAACCGCGAGCTCCGGTGAAGTGTCGGGTGGAAGCTGCAAAACGTTCGTCTTCGATGAAGAGCGCGTACAGCGAGCGCGCGAACGTGCATTGGATGAGAACACCGTCCAGGACGTCGCCGACACCTTTAAGGTGCTCGCCCATCCCACGCGGGTCCGAATCATTCGAGCCCTTGCTCTTGAGGAACTCTGCGTGTGTGACCTTGCCCAGGTAGTGGACCTGTCAGTCTCCGCGACTTCCCATCAACTGCAAGCGCTGCGAAAAATGAAACTCGTCCGGTACCGAATGGACGGGAAGCTCGCTTACTACAGTCTTCGCGATCCATTCGTGTTGGCCCTCATCACAGACTGCGTGCAGCACCTGGGCGGCGGGGATACCAACACGTGACACGCTGGCTACTCGTTTGGACGACGGTCTTCGCGGTCTATCTTTCCGCGCTGCCCTGT
>CAYPIX010000150.1:4445-5615 GCA_964410875.1 uncultured Kofleriaceae bacterium | reverse complement strand
CCGCCTGCTCCGTGGTTCGCTCGAGCCATCCCCGTCCGTGCCGGTCCGACGCCTCCCAAAACGAGTGAGTTGGATGGCCCCTGTGGGGGCACGGATTGGCAACATTGCGGACGGCGGATATGGAGCAGAAGCGAACACAAATACGTAGGATACAGATTGCAGCCACGATTGGTGGACTCCTACTGTCCTCGTCGTCGGACGCGCAGCAACGGCCGCCGACTCGCGTCACGCTGGACCGCGCGCTTCAGCTAGCGCGAGAGAGTAGCCCTCTCTTACAGGCTGCGCGCTACCGAATCGATGAAGCTCGCGGCGACTTGACGGGTGCGAGCATCCTCCTGGTCAACAACCCGCAGGTCCGGGCCAGCGCCGGGCAGCGCCGGGCCACGGACAACGCGGAGACGAACGTCGAATTCGAAGTACGGTTCGGCCAACGGTTCGAAATTGGCGGCCAGCGCGGAGATCGAATGGACGAAGCCAATGCACGGTTGCGCGCCACCGAGGCTGCGGCCAACGACGTCCAGCGAGTCGTCGAACTCGCAATCGCTACCTCGTTTTACGACGCCCTGGCGGCTCGCGACCGAGTCCAACTACGCACTGACAGCAGGGAACTAGCGGAGCGCTTGTTTCAGGTCGCCACCAAGCGTCTGGAGCGCGGTGCTGGAGTACCACTCGAAGTCAATACAGCGCGCATTCGCCGCGCAGAAGCGGATCGCCGTTTGCTCGCGGCACGGTCTCAAGAGCGCGCCAGCCTCCTCCGCCTCAAACAGCTACTAGGTCTCCCGTCGAAGAGCAAGTTGACGCTTCAAGGCGAGCTTCCGAAAGCAGCACTGGCTCAGTCGGACGAGGTGCTGGTTTCCCGAGCGCTCAAAGAGCGACCGGATTTGCTTCAGGCGAATCAGCGCATCGAGGTCGCTCGCGCCTCAACAAAACTCGCAGACGCTAACGCGTGGCCCGACATTTCTCTAGGCTTCTCCTACGGCAAGGAAGAGCAAAACAACATCTTCATGGGCGGGCTCCGCACGACGATTCCCCTCTTCAATCGCAACCAGGGAGTTCGACAACGAGAACGAGCGACCCTCCGTCGCCGACAAGCAGAGCAGACCGCCTTGAAACTGGAGGTCGAGGCGGAGCTGCGCCGCGAATTGCTCGCCTACGGGCAGGCTCGGGCCG
>CAYPIX010000150.1:0-4345 GCA_964410875.1 uncultured Kofleriaceae bacterium | reverse complement strand
GAGGTCGAGGCGGAGCTGCGCCGCGAATTGCTCGCCTACGGGCAGGCTCGGGCCGGTCTGCTCCTCTATGACGCCGAAGTTCTTCGCGCCCAGGAAGAGAGCCTTCAGCTTCTTCAACGCGCCTTTCAGGCCGGGGACATCGGCATCCCAAACGTGATTGTTGTGCAACGCGAAGTCATCGAGAGCCGCGAGGGCTACCTCGACGTTCGCCTGGAGCTGGCCCGTACCCGCGCCGCCGTATTGGCGGCCGCACACTTACCGCAGACCACCACTTCTCAAGGAAAGACACCATGAACCTTCCTAACCGCACTGCTCAATCGGCCAAGCAACTCACTCTTCGTTTCGGACTACCCGCCCTACTGATTGGGCTCACCACGCTTGTAGCAGCGTGCAAAAATGAGCAGCCCAAGCCCGAGGATCGCGTAACAGAAGCGACCATGCCCGCTCACAAACACGGACCTGGGGAATCCTGTTTCATTGAAGACGCGTCCAAGCGCGACCCCGGGAGACTCTGGTGCAAGGAACACGGACGCTACGAAGACCGCTGTTGGGAGTGCCACCCGGAGCTTCGCGATGCTAAGCGCCCCTACTGCGACGAGCACGGTCTTTACGAGGACGAGTGTTTCCTGTGCGACCCGTCCCGCGCGAAGGCAAAAGCTCCGACCAACGACGCCGGCGCTGAAGCGAGCGCACCCAACCCTGACAGCCACGCTGAGGCGAAGGAGCTTTTCTGCAACGAACACAACCTGCCGGAGCATGACTGCGGCATATGCCAGCCCGAGCTCATCGACTCCCTGCCGCCCGGAAAATCGCTCTCCGTTCGGCTACCTTCCGACAAATCTGCCGAGCTCGCGGGGCTCGAGGTCGCGCGCCCTCTACAGGGTGAAATCGCGACATCCATGCAACTTCTCGGGGAAATACGCTTCCACGGAAACCGCCTCGCCCGCATCACGCCGCTTGCCAGCGGAGTGCTCGCGAAGGTCAATGTAGACGTCGGACATGTGGCCAAGGAGGGAGAGGTGCTCGCCGTCGTTAACTCGCCAGAGGTCGCGAAGGCCCGAGCGGACTATCTCTCCGCTCAGGCCGACCTGAAGAAGTGGCAAGCGGCAGTGGAGCGCCAGCGACTCCTCTTTGAAGACAAGGTCGGTTCCCGCCGCGCTATGGAAGAAGCAGAAGCGTCTCACCGACAGGCGCAAGTCGCAAACCGTCTAGCGCGGCAACGCCTGAAGAATCTCGGACTGCGCGAATCCGAGTTGCGAAGCATCACTGACTCCAGATCCGCCCATAAATTGCGGGCACCGTTCGAGGGTAGTGTTGTGAACCGCTCCGCAGTCCTCGGTGAAGCCGTCGATACCAACAAGGCCTTGTTCGAAATAGCCGACCTCAGTGAGATGTGGATTGAGCTTTCCGTCCCCGTGGACCGCGCCAGTCAGCTTACCGTCGGCACTCCGCTCAGAGTCAACGTCCGATCCCTGAAAGGCGAGAGCGTCGAAGGGAAGATTACCTGGGTCAGTCCGGTAACGGACGAGCGTACCCGACTCGTCCGAGCCAGGGGGGCCGTGCCCAATGATAACGGCGCTTTGCGTCACGGCATGTTCGCAGACGTCACGGCACGTGTCGGTTCGGAAGCCAATGGGCTGCGCGTCCCAGCTTCTGCCGTCCATCGGATCAACAACCTGCCATTCGTCTTTATCCGTCTCGAAACGGACCTATTCGCCGCGCGGCGCGTCGAAGTGGGCGACCGTTCTCAGTCAGATGAAGTCACAATCCGCGCCGGACTCAGCAAAGACGAAGACGTCGTCGTCACCGGCGGCTTCAGTATCAAGTCGGCTCTTCTGGCGTCTCGGCTCGGCGCGGGCTGCACGGACGACTAGGAGCTTCTATGAACGCTCTAATCCACGGCGCCCTGCGAAACCGCCTTCTTGTCGTCTTGCTGTTTGCAATCGCATGCGGAGCGGGTGTGTTCCGCTTGCTGCAGCTCCCCATCGACGCCTTCCCTGATACGACCCCGGTACAGGTCCAGATAAACACGGTCGCCCCCGCTCTGAGCCCCGAGGAAATCGAGCAGCAGATCACACTGCCCGTGGAGCTGTCCATCGGCGGTCTACCCGGGCTCGAAAGCCAACGTTCCGTATCCAAGTTCGGGCTCTCCCAGGTCGTCGTCACATTTGACGATGAGGTCTCCATCGTCGACGCTCGGCAATACGTTTCCGAGAGGCTCGCATCAGTGGAGCTCCCCCAGGGTGTCGAGCGCCCATCTCTCGGGCCCATCGCAACCGGGCTCGGCGAAGTCTTCCACTACGTCATTCGCTCAAACGATCCGAAACGTTCAATCGAGGAGCTCCGCACCATTCACGACTGGGTGATCAAACCCGAGATGCGAAAAGTCCGAGGTGTTGCGGAGGTCAATTCGTGGGGAGGGCTGGAGCGCCAGTACCACGTCGTGGTCAACCCGGCCGCGCTGATCAAGTTCGGCTTTACCCTGGGCGATGTAACAAAGGCCCTGCGCAAGAACAACGCCAACGTCGGCGGTGGCCAGATCACAACTGCCGGAGAGGCAAGCGTTGTACGCGGCATCGCGAGAGTCTCTTCCGTTTCCGAGATTGAGTCCATCGTCATCGATACCAGCGACGGGGCGCCTGTCCGCATTCAGGATGTGGCAACCGTTGAGATCGGAGCTGAAATCCGCCGCGGGGCTGTGTCGGCATATGGCGAGGGTGAAGCGGTACTCGGCCTGGCCTTCATGCTCATGGGCGAGAACAGCAGGGTCGTCACCGAGCAGCTGCGCAGTACCCTCGACTCGATTCGACCCTCACTGCCATCCGACGTCCTGGTAGAGGTGGTGTACGACCGAACCTCCCTGGTCGAAAGAGTCATCCAGACCGTGAAGCACAACCTGCTGATTGCTGCTGTGCTCGTCGTTCTCGTTCTCCTCGCGCTGTTAGGAAATCTGCGAGCCGGCCTTCTGGTCGCCGTCGCGATCCCGATATCGATGTTATTCGCGGTCCAGGGCATGTACGAGTTCGCCATTGCTGCCAGCCTCCTCAGCCTTGGCGCCATCGACTTCGGCATTCTGGTCGACGGTTCCGTTGTAATGACCGAGTCCAACCTCCGGGCCCTTTGCGACCGAGAGCAAGAGATGGGCCGAGAGCTGTCCACCAATGAACGCCTGGAGGTCGTCGCCCAATCGAGCGCGAAAGTGGTTCGCCCTATCGTCTTCGGAATGGCGATCATCGCCCTGGTGTTCGTTCCGGTTCTTACCCTCGAGGGCATCGAAGGCAAGCTGTTCCGGCCCATGGCGTGGACGTTCATATTCGCGCTGTTGGGAGCACTGGTGACCGCGGTCTTTCTATCACCGGTGCTCTCGTACTACTTCCTCCCGCGGCGATCCCAAAAGTCCCAAGGGCGCGTCGCGCAAAAGCTCACAACCGCATACGGAGGCCTGGTGGCCCGCGCGCTGCGCGCACCAAAACGGGTCGTTGGCATGGCCCTCGTCCTCGTTGCCTTCGCGGCCGGCATCACACCGTTTCTTGGTGGCGAGTTCATCCCCCACCTGAGCGAGGGCTCCCTCGTCGCCAACACCATCCGCCTGGCCGGGGTGTCTATCGACGAATCCATCCGGGGCAACACCAAACTCGAGGCATTGCTCATCGAGGAATTCCCGGACGAAGTGGAACACGTCTGGAGTCGTATCGGCACGGCAGAAGTCGCCACGGATCCCATGGGGCTCGAGCTTACGGACATCTTCGTGAACCTCCACCCCCGCGACGGATGGACGCGCGCATCGACCCAGGCGGAACTCGTGGCCGAGATGCAGCGTGTAGTCGCCGACATGCCGGGTGTCAACATCGTGTTTACGCAGCCAATCGAGATGCGTATGAACGAAATGGTATCGGGGATTCGTTCGGACATTGGGATCAAAGTCATCGGCGATGACTTTGAGACGCTCCTGGACCTGGCCGACCAGGTCCAAACGGTCCTTCTCACAGTACCAGGAGCTGACGCGATTTCTGTCGACCAGCTGACCGGTCAGCCGACGCTGAGCGTGGTAGTCGACCAGGCGAGCACGGCGCGCCACGATGTGGCTGCCAGTGAAGTCCTCGACTTTGTCGAGGCCATCGGCGGAATCCGGGTCGGAGATGTCTATGAAGGACAGCGGGTCTTCCCACTCGTGGTCCGGCTCCCCAACCGCTACCGCACGGACAAAGAAGCGCTGGGTGCTGTTCGCGTGCCCACCGAGGCCGGCGCCAGTGTCCCGCTATCGAGCCTGGCGCGCCTCGACACCGCCGACGCCGCTTCTACCATCAACAGGGAGTGGGGCAGACGCTTGATCCGTGTGCAATGC
>CAYPIX010000149.1:0-7603 GCA_964410875.1 uncultured Kofleriaceae bacterium | reverse complement strand
GTCTCTGGCGCTGATGGCTTGTAGCGCTCGATTCGGTCCTCGGCAGAATATTCGGTGCGCCATAGCGCAGAACCCTGATACACCAACCACTCTGGCGCTCCGTCTCTTGCCGACGCTCTCCTACAAGGACAGCATTGAGCTGTCACAAAACCCTAAACTAGCCCCTCGAGTTCGACTGTTGGCTCGCCGCCTATCGAAACTTACTTAACAACGTCTGCTTCTTCAGCCTGACCGGAGAGCTGTTCATTTTTGGAAACTTCAATCTCGTCGTTGGCGTGAGCCCCGCGCTTGAAGTTCTTTATGCTGCGGCCGAGAGCGTCTCCAATCGCTGGAAGCTTGCCAGCCCCAAAGATCAGAAGCACGATCGTCAAAATTATGAGCAGTTCGGGGAGTCCGGGCATTTTCTAGTCCTAGGAAGACGCTACCGCATCCCCACACACATGCAAAGGGAAGCCATCAAAAAGACGACCGGTCTAGGCAGCTAGCACTGTTAGGGCCGCTTTTCTTGTTGCCAACCGGGGTTCCGACATACCTTACCAATGTGAAGGCAGCAGCCCGACAAATCTCCTTTCTAGTGGCTATCGGCTTCCTGATACCTACCTCACCCGTCAGCGCTGAGGATCCTGAAACTCAGAATTCCACCAGAGAGCGAACCGCCATACGAGGCTGCGCGCCTGATGAAGAGTGTCGCGAAGAAGCGCGCCACAAGACCTTTATCGATTCGCCGTCCGATCGGAAAGGACCTTGGCTTTCGCCAAGCCCTCGTCATGTCGCCGCGCCTCCCGCCTCGCCTAGCCGTCCGCGGTGGACCCGCGGACTGCAGCTACCTGATCTTCCGATGCGTTGGGATCCGACGGTGTTGAAATTTATCGACCATTTCCGTTCAACTCGGAAGGGTCGCTCGGCAATGAGCGGTTGGCTGCGTTCGCAGGGCAAATATCGAAAAATGATAAAGGACGAACTCCGGCGGGCTTCGCTTCCCGAGGATTTACTTTTTGTTTCGATGGTGGAGTCTTCGTACCGGCCCAAAGAACTTTCTTATGCTGGCGCAAGCGGCCTTTGGCAGTTCATGCCGACCGGGGGAGAAATTTATGGCCTTCGCCAAGACTACTGGCTCGATGAACGAAACGATCCAAGCAAAGCGACCCACGCAGTTACTACCTATTGGTTAGACCTTTACGAGCGTTTCGGAAACTGGCATCTGGCATTGGCGGCATTTAACGGGGGACATTCAGCCGTTCTTCGCTCCGTTGTAAAATACAATACGAACGATTTCTGGCGACTTACCGCATACGAAAATGGCCTCCCGTTTGAGCTCAAAAACTATGTGTCGAAAATTCTTGCGGTTGCGTTCATCGCGAAAAATCGAAAATTCTTCGGGTTCGAGAAGAGCAAAGTCGGAGATCACCCCGCCCTCGTTTTTGACACAGTCAAAATGCCTGGCTCTGTTTGGTTGCGCTCTATCGCCTCTGCAGGAAACATAACGGAAGCCGAACTCGTTCAGTTAAATCCAGAGCTGAAACGCAACAGAACTCCGCCACATATTGACGGCTATGATTTGAAGGTGCCCAAAGGAACCAAGGCTGCAATCGCCAATGGTCTGCCGTCCATAAAGAAACGTCTCCAAGGAGTCGCCGTCTACAAAGTCAAACGCGGACAGGGTTTGAGGGATGTCGCCAAACTCTTTGGGACCAGTTCAAGCTCTCTCGCCGCTCTAAACGGAACCCAGAAGCTACGCGAAATCACGGCAGGAACCCCCCTTGTTGTTCCGAGGGCGTCACCGAGAAAGCGCGGCAAAAAAACAACAGAGGACATCATCGTAGTCGCCCCTCCCAATATCGGCGATGGTGGCAAGAAACGTATTTTTTACCGAGTCGCCCGAGGAGACACTCTCTACGGCATTGCGAAATCGATGCGGGTGTCACCACATAAGCTGGCATTTTGGAATGGACTCGATTCCAAAACTCATCTCCAACCCAAGATGATTCTGGCCGCCTGGCTTCCCAAAGGCGCAAATTTGGTAGAGGGCCTGTCCTTGCTCGACAGCAGTAAACTAAGAATCGTAACAGCCGGCACCCCTGAACATTTAGATCTGGCTGAAGAGCGAATCGGACGTAAACGCATCATCTACAAAGCCAAGCGAAAAGAGTCCTTCGAAACTATCGGTCGACAGTTTGGGCTCACCGCACGCGACATGGCCCGGATCAACCGCCGACCTCACACTTCAGTTCTGGAAAGAGGCGAGACTGCATTGGTCTATAAGGTTGTCGATCCAAGTAAATCCGACAGGGCGCGTCGACAGTCTGAAGCAGCACGCAGGAGATAGCGGAAAACCGCCATCCCCTCGGCCTTCTTTGGGCTACATTCTCTGAATGCAAAGTGTCGCCGACGCGTTAGAGCAGGTGCTCGCTCGCACCAAGCCTCTAGAAACAGAATTGGTGCCGACCGCTCGGAGCCTAGACTGCTACCTAGCCGACACGGTGTTCTCCCCCACCGCGCTCCCGAGGTGGGATAATTCGGCCATGGACGGTTATGCGGTTAGGTCTGCCGAAACCCCAGGCGAGCTAAGAATTGATCAACATATCTTTGCCGGAGACGCCCCTGAGCAGCCCCTTCGAGAGGGGTATGCCGCACGTATTTTGACGGGTGCTCCGATTCCTCCGGGCTGTGATGCAGTCGAAATGCAAGAGAACACCGAAGCTGTAGATGGCTCGGTCCGAATAACCAAGAAAGTCGCAGCGGGTGCTCACATTCGTCGCGCGGGCGAAGACATTGCAAAGGGCGCAGAGACGCTTCCGCGCGGGACTTTTCTTGGGCCTGGCGAAATAGGAGTCGCCGCTGCCCTTGGGCTTTCAGTCTTACCTGTCTATAGGAAGCCAGTAGTAGCCATTCTTCCCACCGGTAACGAACTTGTGGAATTAGGCGAACCGATAAAACCAGGACAGATATATAATTCGAATAGTGTCGCTTTGGCGTCTCAAGTCTCTAGAGCAGGCGCAACGCCAAAAATCTTCGCACCGGTCAAAGACGATCCTAAAGCTACGAGAGAAGCCTTCGAAGACGCAATGTCGGCCGACCTTGTCCTCAGTTCTGGCGGCGTGTCGGTCGGGGATAAAGACTACGTACAACCGGCACTGAAGGACATCGGAGCAGAAATCGTTTTCTGGAAGGTCGCCATGAAGCCGGGCAAGCCCCTCTTGTTTGCCCAAAAAAACGACACTCTTTTTCTGGGACTCCCAGGCAATCCAGTCTCATCAATGATTACTTTTGAGCTGTTTGCTCGCCCTGCTCTCTTGAAAATGCAGGGGCAAAAAGACGTTGGTAGAGTTCGCGTTTCTGTGCGGCTCGCAGAACCATACAAAAAAACACCCGGCCGTTCTCACTACCTTCCATCGAGAATCGAACGCGAAGGAAATACCCTGCATGCCCACCCGAGTAAAAGCAGAAGCTCCGGGATGCTTTCCGCCATGGTTGGCGTCGATGGTCTTCTTGAAATCCCTGCAGAGTCCGGACCTGTAGAAGCAGGCTCTATGGTATCGGCTATTTTGCTCCGGCCCTTATGACCCAAAAGGTGCCGATAGACTTTCTTTTTGAGGGTAGCATTCCTACACGTGCAGACTTGGTGGTAGCCGCTCAGTTTCCAAGGGCGAGTAGAAAGACGATTGCCAGGCTCTTTTCAGATGGTGTTGTTGCAATCGAAGGAAAGAAAGCGAAAAAAGGCGATTCGGTCTCTCCGGGAAGCCGAGTTACCTTGAGCGCCCTCCCTCTATCAGAAAACGAAAAAAGACCCGTAGCCAACCCAACGCTCGTTGTCCCGGTTTTGTTTGAAGACGAGAGTATTATTGCCGTAAACAAGCCTGCCAATTGCCACTGCCATCCGATAGAACCAGGTGAAAACGGCACGGTCGCCAATTTCTTGGCCGCTCATTTCCCGGTTTGTTTACCATCCAGTGATGATCCTCGTGAAGGTGGCCTCGTCCATAGACTTGACAAAGATACTACCGGGGTTCTCATCGCAGCGAAAAGCCAAAGCGTTTGGAGACGGTTCCGTGACTGCTTCAGGGACGGGGTCATACAAAAGCAATACCTGGCTCTGGTTTCCGGAAAGGTGGGTTCCAACTCCGTCGAAAAGCCCATTCTGCAAAAAGGCTCACGAGCGATCACCGACGATGCTGGCCTCCCCGCCTCTACTTCATGGGAACCTCTCGAACATCTTCCCGCCCATACGTTACTTCGTTGCTCAAGCCGAACGGGAAGGAGACACCAAATTCGCCTCCATCTAGCAGAGAAGGGCCATCCCATTGCTGGAGATCATCTATATGGAGGAGAGGAGCTCAAACACGCCGCGACACACGGGCAATTTCTCCACGCAGAGTCTATGTCGTTTCCGCATCCAATCACGGGTACTACCACCAAGGTTGATGCACCGCTTTCTGAGCAACAAAACGAGCTTCTAGAGAAGCTCAGACGTTCTTAGACGTCCAGGGAAGCGAGTTCTGCCTGAACCAACAGGAGGACACGGCGAAGAAATGCTTCTTGTGCAATTGGGCTCGTCAAGCGTTCTCGCTCTTCACGAAGGCTCCGTTGCCCAGACAATTGGTTGTACACAGCTCGCAATTCAGGGCCGAGACGGAAGCTCTCAGGCGCGACAATGGAGTTTCTGACCGATTTCAGATTGAGTTCCGCGTTGGTTTCAAACCACTCCTCAAGCGATCGTACAGAAATTTTCTGGACGGCAACCCCGATAATTTCATAGGGATCAATATCAAGGGGGAACGATTCCTTCGCAGAAGTCTTTCCGGGATACCATTGATACTCGCCGCTCTCCCAGGTGCAAACGTCGACGACTTTTTCGCGAACTTGCCGAGTTAGATGACGGAAAACATCAAGGGGCTTTAGGAGCCCAAGTCCCACCAAAGTGTCTCCAAGTTTAGAACCGTAATGCGGCATCATGGCCAACGCCATATCAAGTTCACCTTCCGAGAGCTCTCCTTGCGAAACCAGATAGGCGCCGAAGAGTTCGCCTGCAAGATTGGAGCTTACATATTCGGGTGCACCGTTTACGAAGTAGAGGTCTTTTCGTATCTCACCCAGACTTAATTTCAGCAAGCCGGTCGCTTTTGCCTTGGACAGACAGTAGATGAGACCAATCGCGGTAGCTTGCTCGAGCGAGCCCATCTCTGCGGGATCCGCCTGAGTTTCCTCAACTTCCATTGGACCGGAAGGCCGGCGAGCACGCGCCGGTGCACCCTCGCCCAACGTAAGGTCTGATAGTTCACTGTCATCAAAGTCCCTGGCTGCAGGATCGAGTTCCCTTACCACGGTCGGCACATCTACCAGCGCCGAAGCAGTGCTCCGTTCTTCTGTAATCGCCGCCTCGTTAGAGTCGTCCTCTGCTTGCGATTGTTTCTTCGTTTCGATTTCACCAGACTGGGTCCCCTGGGCGGCCGCGGTGTACTGCTCGTCACCCTCCGCTTCCATCGCCGACTCATGCTCTAGCTCTTCCAGGGTTTGTTCCAGTTGGTTTTTTCTTCGATTGGAAGCGTTCTCGTAGTGTTGCCAAACTAAATCGGCGACCATTTTTGATGAAACTCGTTTCCCTTGGTTGAACAGCCACTCATCAAGAGCGTCCCGGAATTCCGCGGCGGATTCAAACCTGCCTTCCGGGTCTTTAGAGAGTCCCTTCTCGACAATAGTCATCAATTCAGAATCGATGTGTTTGCCAAACCGCTCGAGTCGGGAGAGGTCTACATCTCTCACCATCAATAAAACGTCCAGTTCGTTGGGCGCCGCGAACAGCCGTCTACCCATGAGCATTTCCGCTAGTACAACTGCTGCCGAGAAAAGGTCAGAGCGTGGACCAAGGGGTTCACCGACAACTTGCTCGGGCGACATATATCCATACTTGCCCTTAAGAGCGCCACTTTTGGATTTGTCTTCATCGGCCATTGCTCTAGCAATGCCGAAGTCCACAAGCTTCACGTCACCACGACGAGACACCAAAATGTTGGAGGGAGAAATATCCCTGTGCACAACACTTGCGCCAGAACCATCTCCTTGCTGATGGGCAAAGTCTAGCGCGTCGAGCATTTCACGAGCGATATAAACGGAAAGTTCCCGAGGCACTCGTCGACGACTGTGAGCGCACTCACGTAACAGAGCAAGTACATCCATTCCATCAACGAATTCCATGGCGATGTAAAGTCGCTCTCCAAACTGGCCCAACTCATAGGTTTGAGCAATTTTGGGATGAGACAGACGCGCGGTAATTTTTGCTTCGGAGATAAACATCTCCGTGAACTGATCGCTACTCGCTAAGTGAGGAAGGATGCACTTGATGACCACCTCTTTTTCGAAACCATGCGCTCCTGTTGACCGAGCCAAGAAGAGCTCAGCCATGCCTCCAAGAGCCAACCTTTCAGTTAACTCATAACGACCAAACGGTTTTGGAAAAGCAGTCACGCGAAAGGTTACCTCAGGGTTAGTTTAACAACCCCGGGCCGGTTTTCCAAAGTCAATCTAGGTAGTTAGGAAGCTACAACGCGGTACCCTGTAAGCCCAAGTCCGCGTTCTACTGCAAGATCAAAGTGGTCAAAAACGGACAGCTCATTACCTTGTGCACCAAGTTCCTCACACCAAGCTACCTTTACGGCAGAGTCTAAGCCTACCAGTAGAGCCTCGACACTTCCCTGGATTTTTTTGTGTCGTAGAAATCGGTACACAGCTTCGGTAAGGATTTGATTGGATTGATTCTTCACTCCAGAAAAATCCAAGATGACCGCTTTTGCTCCGACGCGAACCACCGACAATAAAACTCGGGAAAACACCGAATCCAACACAATCCGGTCCGGGCTACCGACAAAAAATGCCGCGGGTAGGTCCCTAACGACATGCACGATGGGCATGCCCTCTAAGAGTTCTTCGCGTACTCGTTCCCGCTCGGCGCTGGCCCGGGCCGAACTGAATGAATCCAATGCGACGATCGACAACCACTCAACGTATTTCGTAACTGTGTTCTGTTGGCTTTCAGAAACAGCGGTGCTCAAAATTTTCCTGAGAGAAAGAAGCAATGCGGCGACATCAAATCCGGCGAATCCTGCCGCAACCAAACGTCCCCCTATAAAGGCAACCGACTTTTCTACCTCACGAAGCTCCGGAGCTCCGGGTTCAAAACTCGCCAACGCCGATGAGTTTTCGCTTCGACCGGGTTTGATCGCCTCACGCAGATCTTGAACCACCGGGTGGACCAGCATCGTCAAGTCTGCCTTGTTTAGGACCTTGGGTAAGCGAAGTTGAGAGCGCTCAAAATCCGCCAGCCATGCGTTCGCCGCTTTTTCTGTATCCTCCAAGTAGACTGCTAACGCAGACAGGTCCTCCGCCATGCGGGCACCATATCAGAGCAACGGCCCCGGAGTTACTCTAGCTCATTGTATTTAGAGATGGCGGACGTTCCAGCCGGGCCGTCGGTGTCGGAGGTCACCCAGCCGAACATGGCAAACTGCGACTTGGTCCCATCGCAATCAAGATCGCCTAAAGCGGAGGCAGTGAACCCATCGACAAACGTACCGGTCTGCCCTGTAACGTTTGGATTTCCGCGCAGGTA
>CAYPIX010000148.1:0-7609 GCA_964410875.1 uncultured Kofleriaceae bacterium | reverse complement strand
GTTCTGATGAGGAGAGAATGAGTTTTGGAATGGACGATTCTTTTGACATGGCAAAAGTGGCCGTCGCTCGCACCTTTCCCGTTTTGTCTAGAAATCGAAATACAGCGGGGTAGCGCGGTGTTGCGACTCCCTCATTCTTCTCCGAAAACGAAACAAGGCGCCCCGTTGGGAGCGCCTTGGTGCAGTGTTCGAGCCGTCTAGTTAGCGGCCGACGCGACTGCGCCTGCTTTGCCAAGGTTTGCCTCAACGGCAGACAGAGCGGTTCGGCTCAGGTC
This sequence comes from uncultured Kofleriaceae bacterium, assembly GCA_964410875.1. Lineage (GTDB taxonomy): Bacteria > Myxococcota_A > Polyangia > Haliangiales > Haliangiaceae > CAYPIX01. The sequence goes on along the minus strand of CAYPIX010000148.1, from coordinate 7,334 downwards.
GTCGAGAGGTGCACCTGCAAGGTCAAGGTTGATACGCGCATCGTTTGCTTGAAGTACGCCAAGGAGAAGTGACCAAAGCAAGTCTACTGATTGCTCAGCGCTGCTGCTCTGGTAAACGCCTTTCGATACACCGTCGCGTACGATAGAAGCGAGATGCTCGCGAACTTGGTTGACGCCCTTGTGAATAGTGGCGGCAACTTCGTCAGAAAGCTGCTTTCGAATGTTGGGTTGTGAGATGAGTCGCAGAACACGAGTCGATTCGACATCGTTGCGAGCCCACTGAGTGAGGAATGCCCAAGCTGCCCGAAGCTGTGCACTCGGATCGAGATCCGAAGCAGAGCGGATTTGCTTGAGCTCAACGTCGAAGAGCTCGAGAGTCTCTTCGAGGAGGGATACATACAGGTCCTCTTTGGACCGGAAGTATAGGTAGATCGCGCCTACCGATAGCGAGGCCTCACGAGCGATTTGTTCGATGGAAGTTTTTGCGTATCCGCGATCCGCGAAAACTGCTCGAGCTGCCCGCTGAATTCGTCGCCGCCGTGCTTGGCGTTCTTGCTGTTTGCGTTCCTGAGCCGTCGTCATGGAGCGAGTCGTATTAACTGGGAGCAAATGTGTCAAGCGGTTATTAAAACCGGATTCTGGAGTAGCCTCCTCGAGAGTCATTTTGTGCCTGTTTTTAAGGGAAATTTGGGATCCGAGGGGTTTTTAAACCAACTTCGCAAATCTACTTCAGTGTACCGCTCGAAGGTTCGGAAGGTGGTTTGGTAAATGGAATTTCGCCGTGAATCGTTCGCAGCTCAGCGGGTTGGTATCGGGATGCGACACCAGTGGTCTGTTTTATGATGCTGTTGGTCTTCAACGATCTCAACCGTGACGTTTTCGGCGATATCCATCGGGTCCAGCAGGATTCTGTCGGTAATGACGATGACGTTTTGGGCTGGCAAATAGAGAGTGTCGACTGAATTAAGCGCAACGGCCAAGCTGCTTTTGCCCTGGGCCACTAGCCGATCGATTCCCATTTTCACGCCGTCAAGATTGCCTTCCACACCTCTATAGATCGAACCTTTTGCAAGAAGTTCTGTGCGATCGGAAAACGTGTGTACTCGGAATGAACTACCTGGGGAAAGTTGGTCAAGGTGCCCCTTGGCGAGGCGCTTTGCTTCCCGGAGTTTTTTTCCATGCATTGAACCCGAGGTGTCGATTAGGACAACTAGATCCGTTGTGCATAGTTGTGGTGTTTCCGGCCTTGCTGTCTGAAACCGGAGAGAGCGCTCCAGGCATTTTGGGTGACCGCAGCGCATTGTTGCGTTGGGTCGCTGAGGCGCCCGCAAGGAGTAGGCAAGCAAAGCGACGTGCCCCGCGAAAAGGAGGGCAAAAAGGACTGTTCTGCCGGAGTTCTTCGGGACTATGGGGGCCAAAAAGTGCATCTCTAGGTAAAACGAACGTCGAGCCGAAAAGATTTCCAGTTTATTCCTGGGATGTATTCTCCGTTTTCAGGGGTAGGATGTCGGCGTACACACTGCGTTTGATAGCAATGGTTTGGTCCAAAGGAATGGGCTCGAATCCTTCGCCCGGTTTTTCGTTGCTGCTAACAACGAGAACGGCTCGGAAAGCACTCTCTGGACGTTTGGGGTCCATTTGATGAGAGAGCCGACAAACGTAAAGAGGTGTGCCCAGGCTGGCGCCGAGCATCACGCGGCTGTTGCTACAAATAATGTTGTCGATCGTAACGCCGTCTACTTCAGCGCGAACCATTTCCAGTGTGCGTGAGAGAGCGTTTCGGACTTGGTCTACCTCTAGGTTGGGATTGTTGATGGTGCCGTCTTCATGGAGTGTGGCCAGGAAGAGGTGGAATAGAAACTCCTGGGAGGTCTTTCCCTTGATATTTCGTTGCAGGTAACCGGGGATGCGATCCGTTAATGACTCCTTGGCTGCCTCGAGCTTCGGGCATGCGCCGGTTTGTGCAAAAAGCCATCGGCGAAAACGAAAAGGCTGTGTGTTGGCATTACCTTTAAGCCCGTCTGCGTTCGGCAGCGCGGCACCCACGATATAATCGGCTTTGATAGAGCGAATTTCGTCGTAGAAATCGATGCCCTCCTCATCTCCTTTGGGATGCAGACGTAGGCAAACCTCGCCAAGGTGCGCATAGCCGAGGCCCCATCGGTGAATGGGACCTTTGGCAAACAATCCGTTCTTCACCGGCTCGAGCGCTTTGGACAGCGCCTGAGGTTGATTGCAAATTGATGCGAAGAGTCGTGACATTTTAATGCTGGAGAACTAGTCGCGACGTTGAACCCCCGAATAGTTACCCCCACCGCCATTATAACCTGGGGATGTGATACCGGCAATCAAGTCGCGGAAACACGTGGGTTCCACTTAAAGCAAGGCAGAACGGCAAAATTCGCGCAAAAGCGAAAAAACCTTGTCACGGCCTTTTTCGTTGAAGACTTCGTGCTGCATGTCATCGAAGACATGAAAGTCGCACCGCGCTGCGACACGTTTTTGAATGGCTCGGGTAGCGTTTGGATCTGCGATTTGGTCGTTACCTGCGACCAGCCAAAGTGTTGGAGTGGTGATCCTGTCGGCGTTTTTTGCAACGAATTTCCAGGTCCGCTCTACTTCCGTGAACCAACGTACATTCGCAACGCTGTGACAGAGGAGGTCGCGCTCTCTGGCCGCTTGCCTCTCAGGACAGCTTGTCAAAAGCTCTGGGCGTAGTGCGTTGGGTAAGCTGAGTTTTGGCGCGAGCCTGCTTGCCAAACGGCCAACGAATCGCTTTGCCAGTGGAACCTCAAGTTTCAATCCCAGGAAAGGTGAGGAAATCACCGCCCCATTGAATGTCAGTCCGTTGCTGCGATCGGAAAGAAGGCGGAGCGTTATCAATCCGCCGTTTGAATGGCCAACGAGGAGTCGCTTCCCGTTTTCGGGTTGAAATTTGGTGAGCTCTCGGTCCGCTGCTGCTACATCCTTCAAGTACTGCGGGAATGAATGCACGTAACCACGAGCACCCGCGGACTTGCCATGGCCGCGCAGGTCGAAAGCTAATGTGTTGAATCCAATACTCGCAAGGACTCTTGACACTTCTCGGTAACGACCGCAGTGCTCGGCATATCCATGAACAATTAGCGCTGTACCGACCGGCTTTCCTGCCCGAATAAACTCACCGTATAGTTCCGTGCCGTCTTCACTGGCAAAATCAACGGTTTCGTCCGGCGGGGCGAAGAGATCGGTCATTGCCACGCTTTTATACCTCGGGACTAGGGTTCGTTGACAGGGCCGTTCCGGGAGTGTATCCGTCTGGCTGTGCAGGGCGGACTTACATGCTTTTTGAGGCGAAGCTCTCTCAGGGGTATTTCTGTGGCGATCGCCTGCGCTTTGTTCGTGAATTTTTGCACAGCTTGCGGACCGAGCTTCAGGGATAAGAAGCAAAGTAATACGCGCGTTGAGATGGCCATCGAAAGTCTTCAGCAGCCATCCGAGTCAAATCTCGGTGTGGCCGAGGACGAAGCCGGAAAAGCGCTCGAGCTTAACCCGCAAAATGAGCGAGCTCACTTTGTTCTCGGGCTAGCTGACTATTTGCGTGCTGTGCACACAGCGGTGTCCCTTGAACAGTCCGACTGTTTGACCGGCGTAGATGCAGACGGACTCCGAGAAGACATGGATCGCGCGTTCGCAGCTGCTGAACTTCACTTCGAAAAGGCCGTGGACATTGCCGAAGACTACGGTGATGCGTGGGCGAGCCGCGGCTTGGTCGCAATGCAGTTTGAAAACTTCGCCGACGCGGAGAAACACTTTGAGAAAGCGCTGGATTCAAGGCGCAGGCTTGAGCAGGTCGGGCTGACCCGAGCCCATTTAGGCTGGGCTCATTTTCACCAGGACGACATGGTAGCCGCCGCAAGAGATCTCCGCCGAGCGCTGCAATTCCAAGCCAAGATGTGTTTGGCAAACTACAGATTGGGGCGGGTTTACTACGCTCGATCGGAATGGGAAAAGGCGCTCGAGAGATTTGGAATTGTTACCTCGGACCCAACATGCCGTCTCCAAGAATCCTTTCTATACCACTTGAAGTCCTTGGAAAAGTTGTCCAAAACAGACGACGGGGGCACCGGGAAGCAGTGTGTTCGTCTGGCGCCCAGAAGCTGCGTGGCCCGGGAGTGTCGGTCCCTCGGTGCAAAATTGGCCAAATGATGGGTGGGTCAAAAGAGAGCGTTGTTACGCAGTCGAGTTATGAGACGGCGTCTGCAGCCGAACTGAGACTGGCAAGGCATCTACGCGAGCGCCGGATGCAGTCAAACCAGGATCTCGATCATGTTCACCAGTGGACGAAGGTGCCGCTGCGCTCTTTAGAGCTCTTAGAGCAAGGTCGCTTCGAAGAGTTGCCAGCAGACGTCTTTGTTCGCGGATTTCTCAAAAGCTATTCGAATTGCATAGGAGCCAACACGGAAACGATTATGGCGATGTACGAAGATTGCTTTGTCAGCGAGGACGATGAAGTGGAGTTTTCGGAAAGTCCTGCGGACGAGCAGGTTGAATCCTCGTTTGAGATGATCCGTTCCATGTGGAGAGGAGAGGCTCGCAACCGAGGCCATGTAACAGTTGCCGCTGTTTTACTCGCCATCGTCGCTACTCTGACCATGTCGTACTTGCTTCGCCCTCCAAGCGACAGAGGCGACGGGATTACCATGCAGTTACCTAGCGCGAACCACCAGGAAACACTGGTATCGTAGCTTTTGCCGGTTATCGAGGGCACTGCGACGGTTTTGGCTCGAAAAGCGTTTCGAGACTCTGACTGGATCGTCACGCTGTTTTGCCGCGAACAAGGTCTGGTTTCTGCTCTTGCGCGAGGGGCTCGCGCGTCGCGTCGACGATTTGCAGGAACACTTAGCCCGTTCGTTGTGTCAACTGTGCAGATGCAGACAAGACCCGGGCGGGATTTGTCTACGCTAACGACGGCAACATTGGAAAAAAGCTACGCTGCGTTGGCCGGGGACGTCATTTCGTATGCCCACGGGAGTCACGGAATCGAAATTGCTAAAGGGTTGCTCGCACCGGAACAGCCAGCAGTTGAAGTCTTTGATTTACTTGTCGACCTTTTCGATCGGCTTGTTTGTGTTGGCCCATCTCCTTTTGTGCTGAGGAGCTTTGAAACTCGAATTCTTGGAGCGCTCGGCTTAACCCCGGTCTTCGGTAAGTGTTGTGGGTGTCAGGCCGGTTTGGGTGAGGAGGAGCAAGCCCGCTTGGTCGTCCGGCGTACCGGCCTCCTATGTGAGGCGTGCGCTCGCAAGGAGATGGGGGGCTTGGTTTTGGGATATCGCGCTCGGCGGTTGCTCTTGGCGGCTCAAAGGTGCACGGATTTCAAAAGTATAGGACCGGAAGTTGATGCTTTACCTGAGGTTCGTGTAGCTGCACGTAAGGCTTCGCTTGCTCTTATTCAAGGTCATCTCGGTCGTCCTCTTCGCAGTATCGAGTTCATGAGATCGTTGGTGAAGACGCACGGGATTCCTGAAGCAGGCGTTGGGAGCGAGAATGATAAAGCCAGCTCGTCATTGCGAGCCGAATAGCCGCGTTTCCGGGCACTTGACCCTCGATTCAGGCGGGTGCTAGCGTTCCGCTCGAGGCCAAGCACTCCATGAATTTGCAGAATTTGATTTTGGAGTTGTCGCGCTTTTGGGTAGGCCACGGTTGTGCCCTTATGCAACCGACAGATATTGAGGTCGGGGCTGGCACCTTCCATCCTGCGACGTTTTTACGTGTCCTGGGACCAGAGCCCTGGAAGGCTGCCTATGTTCAGCCTTGTCGGAGGCCAACAGACGGCCGGTATGGAGAAAACCCGAACCGTCTTGGATCTTATTACCAGTATCAGGTCTGCCTAAAACCCTCACCGGATAACGTGCAGGACCTTTACCTCGACATGCTTCGGCACATTGGGCTCGATCCTCTTGCCCACGATATTCGTTTTGTTGAGGATGATTGGGAGTCCCCGACCCTCGGCGCCTGGGGCCTGGGCTGGGAAGTCTGGTCGGATGGTATGGAGATTACCCAGTTCACCTACTTTCAGCAGACTGGGGGTATTGACCTAATGCCCGTGACAGCTGAACTCACTCTTGGGCTGGAGCGCATTGCTATGTATCTCCAGGGGGTTGATAACGTGTACGACTTGGCGTGGAGTGATGACCTAAAATACGGCCAAGTTCATCATCAGGGCGAAGTCGAATTTTCCAAATTCCACTTTGAAACGGCGGATGTAGAGCTACACCTCCGGCAATTTGACGAGTGGGAAGCAGACTGTAAGCGGTTGCTTGAAGCGGAGTTGGTGCTTCCCGCCTATGACGCGTGTATGAAATCTTCTCACGCCTTCAATATTTTGGACGCTCGCAGTGCAATCAGTGTGACTGAGCGCCAGCGCTATATTGGAAGGGTCCGAGCCTTGGCGCGAGGATGTGCAGAGCTCTATGTAAAGTCACGGCGTGCTCGTGGTTTTGATGTGTTTTCCAAAGAGTTGGCCAAGATTGCATGTGATGCGTATGACGGTGCCCTTGAAAAAGGGTTGAGCCAAGCTGTCGTCGCAGCGGCCCGCGCTGTTCGGGAGGCGGGAGCTAAGCATGCCGCGTAACGAATTGCTCTTCGAAATCGGTGTAGAAGAGTTGCCAGCGGCTTTCGTGACCGAAGGACTTCGGCAATTGCGTGCAGGGCTTGAGCGTGAGCTTTTGGCTTGCCGACTCGAGGTCAAGATCAAAGAAAACGATTTGATGGGAACGCCGAGGAGACTGGCTGTCGTTCTGGGTGGTCTTGCGGAGAGACAACCCGACGTAAAAGAGGAAGTCGCCGGGCCGCCGGCCCGCGTTGCCTTTGATGACAAAGGCGAACCGACGAAAGCCGCAGCAGGGTTTGCCAAAAAAAATGGGGTTGAACTCAGTGCTCTTAGAAAAGGGCCCGTTGAGGGAAAAAAAGGCGAGTACGTTCTAGCCACCCGGGAGGAAGTGGGGCTTCCAACGATGGAGATACTTCCCGGGCTATTGAAACGGGTCTGTGAAGGCTTTTCCTGGCCGAAATCTATGCGGTGGGGGGCAGGCGATGTTGCGTTTGCCCGACCAGTCCACTGGATTGTCGCTATGTACCAGTCCCATGTTGTCCCTTTTTCGTTTGCGGGGGTTCAATCTGGCAGCGCAAGTCGCGGTCACCGTTTCTTGCATTCGGGGGAGGTGAAACTAGAGGGAAGCAGAGAACAATACCTTCGCGCCCTCACGGCCGCAAAGGTTATCGTGGAGCCCGCGGCTAGAGAAAAGATGATCAGAGCAGAACTGCTGCGATTAAAGTCGGAGTCGGTCCATGTC
>CAYPIX010000147.1:0-7648 GCA_964410875.1 uncultured Kofleriaceae bacterium | reverse complement strand
GCTCCGGTAGCCTCGTCACGCCCGGCAATTTTACTTGTTACGTGTGCGCAAAGGGCGTCTTGTCACCACACAACCCCCGTTGTTCACCACTTTGGACCAGTGATATTCTCCTAGTGGGGGATGGGTGAATCAACCAAGGTTTGGCTCGCGGAGCTGTTTTCTGCGAGCGTTGCAGGCGGGCTGTCACCCGAAGACGTGATGCGCCACGTGACGCCTAACGTCCTGGCCGAATTCTTACCAAGCCAGGTCTTTTCTCAGCTTGTTTCCAAATCGTTGAGAGAGAGAACTCTTTCACCCAAGAGCGTTCTTGCCAGCCTTCCTGCACGGGTCTTGACGGAACATATTCCCACAGACCTTGTTTGGACTTGCGTGAAAAGCTGGGCTAAGGGGCGCGATGAGATGGCACAGCTGGCTTTTCTTTCTGAGTCCATTCAGACAGGTTTTCAGATTGGAGCTATCGGGCACGATCAGTTTTTGGCCTACCTTCCATTCGAAGCGATCTGCGACGAGCTTCCTACACCAATCAAAGCTGGACTGCTCTCCGGCCTCATGTCCGCAGAAACAGTCTCCCCCAAGCTTTTGGTGGAAACAATCGGACTATCTAAATGGATTCAAGCAGGTTCACTGGAAACTGCCTGGGCTTGCCTAGAAAAGGCGCTCGATGCAGGCGAGGGCGAAGTTACGGTTGCTACCGGCAACATCCCGGTCTCTCCGGCCAAGAAACGCATGTCGCGAGACACCACCGTACGAGCTGCTGGCAGCCTATTCGATGTGACCGACACCCAAGGCCAGGGCGACCCAGAAATCACTCAATTTGAGATCGAAGAAGAGCAGTCTGACTTTGGCGACTCTGATTTTGATGAAGAGATAGAAGCAGCTGTGGAAGAGGCCGTCGATGAACTAGTCTCGGACGAAAGTGCTGCTAACCAGGCCTTCGCTGGCTGGGACAACGAAAAAACCACGCCGGAAATCTAGGTCGCGCTTGCTTAATGCACCCTATGAGTTTCTTTGATACCGTCGCGCGATGGAAAAAACGGTTGTTTCCACTGACAAAGCACCGGCAGCAATAGGGCCGTATTCACAAGCGGTAAAGGGCGGTGGATTCCTCTTTTGCTCCGGACAGATTCCTCTCATTCCAGACACCATGGAACTGGTTACCGACGGGGTTGAAGCACAAACCAAGCAAGTGCTCAAAAACCTCGAGGCTGTTTTAAAGGCCGCAGGCGTTGGTTTTCAAGACATCGTAAAGACCACTATCTTTTTGGCGGACATGGGCGATTTCGCGGCTGTAAATAAAATCTACGCAGGATGTTTTGACGCAGCTCCACCCGCTCGTGCAACGGTAGAAGTAAGCCGACTCCCCAAGGACGTGCGAGTCGAAATCGATGCAATTGCTATATTGAAAAGTTAAGGGAGCTAAGATTGACTGCAGACATTGAATCTATACTCGGCGAAAACCGGCAGTTCCCTCCCAACCCCGAATTTGCTGCGAATGCAAGAGTTTCCTCGATTGAGGATTATCGCAAGATTTACAAACATGCCGACGAAGATCCTGAGTCATTCTGGGACGAAATAGCCGACGGGCTTTGGTGGAGTAAAAAGTGGGACAAGGTTCTCGACTGGAACTTCCCAGATGCGAAATGGTTTGATGGGGCTGAGACCAACCTTGCAGTAAACTGCTTGGACCGTTTCAAAGGAACAGACACTTGGAAAAAAAAGGCGCTTATTTGGGAGGGAGAGCCTGGAGATAGCGTTACATGGACGTTCGAAGAGCTCTGCCGTGAAGTTTGTAAATTCTCCAACGTCCTAACTGGGCTAAACGTAAAACCTGGAGATCGGGTAGCTATTTATATGCCCCTCATTCCCGAGGTCTGTGTGGCTATGCTTGCATGCGCGAGGATCGGCGCGACCCACTCCGTCGTATTCGGGGGCTTTTCTGCCGACGCACTTCGGGATCGAATCGAAGATGCAGGTGCTGAGATTGTGATTACTGCAGACGGTGGATACCGAAAGGGCGGTACGATTCCCTTGAAGGAAAACGTGGACAAAGCCGTACCAGACACGGTCCGGCATGTCGTAGTCGTAAAGCGTTGCAAGAACAAAGTCTCCTGGACCGACGGGCGAGATTTGTGGTGGGGCGACCTCATGTCGTCGGCCAGCTCCGAGCACGAGCCGAGCTCGTTCCCTTCGGAGCACCCGCTGTTTACACTATACACAAGCGGCACGACCGGCAAGCCGAAGGGAATCCTTCACACGACCGGCGGGTACATGGTTGGCACCCATTACTCAACCAAAATGGTTTTTGATTTACGCGATGACGATGTTTATTGGTGCACGGCAGACGTCGGCTGGATAACCGGTCACTCATACGTACTCTACGGTGCACTGTCCAATGGGGCCACGACGGTCGTATACGAAGGCGCTCCAAACCACCCTAAACCAGATAGATTTTGGGAAATCGTAGAAAAGCACAAAGTCACCATCTTCTACACGGCGCCAACAGCGGTCCGGGCTTTTCAAAAATGGGGTGATGAGTGGCCCGCAAAACACGATCTTTCGTCGCTGCGTCTTCTGGGAACCGTTGGGGAGCCAATCAACCCGGAAGCTTGGATGTGGTATCACGAAACCATAGGCAAGGAACGTTGCCCTATTGTTGATACCTGGTGGCAAACAGAAACCGGATCAATCATGCTGTCACCACTTCCCGGCGCTGTTCCAACGAAGCCGGGCTCGTGCACTCTGCCATTGCCAGGTGTAGCGGCGGATATTGTAAATCGGGAAGGCACCCAGTGTAAGACCAACGAAGGTGGGTATCTTGTGATCCGGAAGCCTTGGCCTTCCATGCTTCGCTCAATTTGGGGTGATAGAAAGAGGTTTGAAAAAACCTATTTCAAAGAGATTGATGGCGTTTACTTTGCGGGTGATAGCGCACGCCGAGACGAAGATGGATATTTTTGGGTGATGGGCCGAGTAGACGACGTCATAAACGTCTCCGGCCACCGGTTGAGTACAATGGAAGTCGAAAGCGCTCTCGTTTCCCACGACAAAGTGGCAGAGGCTGCGGTGGTCGGACGTCCTGACTCGCTGAAAGGGCAGGCCATCGTCGCTTTTGTGACCCCCATGAAAGAGGTCGCTGCCGACAAAGAGCTAGAAACCGAATTAAAAAAACACGTGGTCGGACAGATAGGAGCCCTGGCTCGGCCAGAGGAAATTCGTTTCGCAGACGCGCTGCCCAAGACCAGATCTGGCAAAATCATCCGACGACTTCTCCGCGATGTCGCTAGTGGCGAGGTGTCGAAGGGTGACTTGACCACACTGGAAGACGCTTCCGTGCTAGCCGCGTTGACTAAAAAAAGAGACGGCTAGTTGTTCTCAAGATAGTCGAGTGCAGCGGCGACGATACGCTCGTGGTCTCGCCGAACGTGCTCTTTGTTCTGCCGCCTAGAGCCATTGGTGATGATGGAAAATGCGATAGTCCGCCCCTCAAACGTCGCGAACCCCGACAACGCAATGATTCCTGTCAGAGTGCCTGTCTTCCCTATAACCCGACCTGGGATTTCATTTTTCTGAAAACGCCGACGAAGAGTCCCGTCTACACCGGCGACTGCTAGAGAGCTTTTGAATACCGGAGCCCAGCTGGGAGGAGTGTCGGTAAATCCACCTGCCGTACGCAGAACGTCAATAAGCTGCCTCGCGGTAAGTTTTGTGTTGTAGGAAAGCCCCGAGCCTGTATCGATCGAAATGTCGCTAGGATTGAGTCCAACGCTTTCGAGCCAGTCTCGCATCGCTCGAATCCCAGCCTCCATGGACGGTTCGATTCCGTAACGTACGGAGCCAGCAGTCATCACCAGCCGGTCTGACAGACCGTTTAGACTCCGCTTGTTTACCATGGCAACGAGTTCTTCTATAGATTCAGACTCAACGGTGGCGAGAGTTCGCGGGAATTCGTCTTCCCTCATCGTGTTTTGAAGGTGTTCACCGAAGGTCGCCACGCGGATATTTCCGTTTACCTCAACTCCTCTTTCACGCAACGAGTCTCGAAGAACGTGCCCCGTAAAAGTCGACGGACGCTTTGACGAAAGGGTTGTCGAGTCACTACGTTCTTTTTCAATTTTACCGGAAACTTTGACCACGAGCCTTGGCCCCGATTCGGTTTCTTCTACTCGGCTTGAAAATGTTACGCGAGGGCGACGACGACGGTGGCGGCGGCGGGAACGACGCGATCGTGAGCGGACAGTCTGAACGCGACCTTCTATCCTGACAAAATCGGTTCTAGGCCAAACGTCAACCTGTGCCGGCTCACCGGCCTTGGAATTTCCTCGAACCACAATTCGGATGGCACCGGACATTGCATCTCGAAGAGCGTTTTCACCTACAACAATGTCTCCAGTGACTTTCTTGACGCCTTTATCGACCAAGACTTCGGAGAGGGCGCCCAGGCGCTTTACAGACAGCGTAGGATCGCCTTCTCCCAAGAGATACAGATCTCCAGAGACCACACCTCTTTGATCTGGAAGCCGTCCAAGTGCCCGCGTTTTGTATTTCCAAGAGGGGCCCAGTGTTTCAAGAACCGTTGCGGTCGAGATTAACTTCACGTTCGACGCCGGATTGAGAGGCTTATCGATTCGATTTGCGTAAAGAGTCTTCCCTGTTACGGCGTCCACAAGGTAGACAGCAGTGGTTGACTTCGCGAGGGTTTCACTTGGGAAAACCTCGGACAATTTTTTGTTAAGGACTCTGCGCCCTTGCGTTGAGACTCGTACGCGTTTGAGCGCAGCGAGCCCTCTCTCCTCAACGACCTCAGCGCTGGCTGTCTGTGCAAGCACCAACAAAGACAGAAGGAACCCGCGCGCGCATGTCCCCCAAACATCCCTCCCCATGTCCTATATAATACGGGCAGGGAGCGGGAGCGGCAAATGCGCGAAGGTGTGGGCATGTGGGCCCGGGGGCTTACCTCGACGGCCGCAAGACCTGGCGTTTATTACCCCGCCATCTCAGGACAAGGTGCTGGCCTACCAGGGTCCCCTCTGCACCTCCTAGAGTGCGCGCGCCATGAATTTGGCAGGGCCCGCTATGAGAATCGTAAGAAACTTCGTAGAGAGTGACGTCGGTCCCGTCCAATTTACCAACTAGCTGATACCTGTCTTCGTACTCCACTTCCTGGTCACCGTTGCACTCGAAATTGGTGCCGTCGGTTTTTTGCTTTTTGATTCGACGAATGACCCTTCCAGACAGCTCACCGTTCCGAGATTGATTTAGCGTCCACTCTTCAGATACCGACCGTTTTTCAGATACAGCCTGGTCAGATTCCGCTGCCCACACATAGGACTTAGAGAGCTTCGATATCTGCAACAAAGGTGTTTCTTGAGCCGGAGCACGCTTTCTTTTTAGGGTTTGGGTTCCGCCCCGCCACCGAAGCGTCAACCTATCGCCCGACGTTGCAACCGTATATTTTGCAAGTGTCCGTTTTCCGTCATCGCATGGGTGCTCGCGAGTTTGAAACGAGTTTTCCTGAAGGATGACTTCCTGGCCCTGCCTTTTGCCCGTGACAGAATAAGCGGAAACCAACTGGAAAGAAGAGTGTTGGTTGCAGGCAAAGGGAAGCCCGTCTGACCTCTTAAAATTCACCGTCCGAGTGTATGTGCCAGTTAGACTGCCTTCTTTCTCGCGCAAATCCCAGTTTTCCTCTTCGCTGATAACAACAGTTCCTTCCGAAGACTGGTGAGTCCATTGCCATTGCCCAAGGAAACCGGTGAATGCGCCCGTCGTCCTGTTCTTAGGTGCAGCCCCACAAGCTGCCACTAATGCAAAAACCGCACAGAACCGGACCAGCATAAAGGCGATTGTATCAATTGTTAGGCGCGGGAAAGCAACTCAGCGAGGTTGGGATCTTCAATCACCGGTACAGCATCTGCCGGTGATTCAGCAGAAGCCTGGGAGAGGAAGTACATCAGCTCAGGATCTTCATCTACGCCAGATCCTGGCGTTGCTGGCACTAGATTCGCTGGTCGCATCATTTCATGCGCAGTAACTTCCCTGGATAGAATAGCGAGCTGCTCTTTTGACAGTGTAGGCAGCTTCGGATCACCACAGATAGCTATCGTTTCGTCTCTCAACCGTGTGGTTGAATGAAAAATCTGCGCCGTTTCCACAGCGTTCTCGAGACTGGACAGAAACTCAGTCGCAGTCTGGAACCGTTCGTCGGGTTGCCTCATAAGAGCGGTTTTCACGACTTCAGCAAGGACCAGGGGAACGTCAGAACGTTTCTCTGTCAGCAGCGGAACCTTGAGGTTTCGCAAACGGGCCAAAGTGTCTTTGTCGGTGGTTCCACGGAAAAGAGGGCGGCCGGTGAGAGTTTCGTAGAGACAAATACCTAGAGCAAAGAGATCGGCCCTCTGATCGATACGCCCCCGGTGGATTACCGTTTCGGGAGCGAGATAGGCGAATTTCCCCTTCACCACACCAGCCTGGGTGCGATGGGTTTGCATTGTCGAGCGCACGATCCCAAAGTCGATGAGTTTCACGCTGCCCGCCGCAGAAATCATGATGTTCTGCGGAGTCACGTCGCGATGAACAATCCTAAGCGATCTTCCATCCACATCGCAGAGCCCATGTATGTACTCGAGAGCCTCAGCGATCGCTGTTCCCACCCTAGCTGCCAACGCAAGGCTTACGTGGGTCTTGTTCCTTGACGCGGTCCGAACCACGTCGAGAAGCGTATGACCGCGAATATATTCCATCGCCAAGTAATGGACCCCATCAATCACACCTAGCTCAAAAGCTTGCGGAAGATGCCTATGGGTACAACGTAGCGCTACGCGGCCCTCTGTCAAAAAGAACTCAATGTAGTCGGCGTCTTTAGCGTGCTCAGGCTTGATTCGCTTGATGGTCACAAACCGGCTGCCACCGTGCTGAGTTTGCTCAACGGCGAGCAGCACCTCCGCCATACCGCCAAAGGCGACACGCGATAACAACAAGTACTTGCCAAAACGGCACGGAAACTCTAAAGACCCCACCCAGGCCTATTTTGCCTCAGGTAAGGCTTTACCGTCAAAGAAGGAACCCTTATCTGGGGCTAACGGGAGTAGATTATGTGTGCAGAACGGGACGTCGGAAGTAGGTTTGCTTCACTAAGTCTTCGATTTGACGGTCGCTAAGCCCTATTGGCCGCATTTTTCCGTCACGTTCAAAGTCCCACATCGCATTCGCCTTTAGCCGTGCTGTTGCTCGGCTCGGAGGATATCCAAGGCGAAACATCAGGCTAGCCCGGTCCGAAAGCTCGGTCCGGTATGCGGAAACAAACCGGCTGTGTCCAGAACTCGGAGTCATCGTAGTGAGCCAGTCAAATGCCATAACGTAAAAATACGACGACTGCCCCCTCGGGTTAAATTTTTTCCGAAATTAAATCCGCTCAGCCGCGAGAGTATTGCAGGCGTCGATAGAGCCAGTTTCCATACCGCGACTGAACCAACGCATACGCTGCGCCGATGAGCCATGGGTCCAGGTCTCGGCCTGAACAGCCCGTCCTGCCTGTTTCTGCAGACGGTCGTCGCCAATAGCCGATGCGGCGCCTAGGGCTTCTTCCAAATCCCCACGCTCAAGGAGCTCACGCTGCTTGGTCGAGTGCGCCCACAAGCCTGCGTAACAG
>CAYPIX010000146.1:5395-7734 GCA_964410875.1 uncultured Kofleriaceae bacterium | reverse complement strand
GACGTAGACCGTTGAGTCGGTGTTAAGCCAGTTCGTTTCAAAAAAAATGGAGATTTGGGTGTCGTCTGAAGTGCCGGGGTCAGGAAGCGTCAGGGAAACGGTTCTAATGGTACCGATAACGGCCGCTTCGGCGCTCTTTCCAAGTCGAGACAAGGTCGCTCGGGCAGATTCCGACAGATAGGGTGACAAGGCCTCTAGGGTTTTCGCGTCACCACGGCTCTGGTGTGCTTTTGTATAAAGCGCAGAAACGAAATCGAGGAAAAGCACTTTCGAAAAGTTAGGATCGACCTTAGTTAACTCGGTTAGCTTTGGTGCCGGTCGAGCTCGTTTTAAAGATTGGCCGCTTTCCCAGTCTGATAGTGCACTGTTGTTCTGGTTGATCTTATAAAAGAAATAGACCGCTAGAATGATGAGGGGCACGCCGATTTGCGGGTAATGGAAAATTAAACGTACCAAGGCTTCGATTAGAAAACCAAGGCCATCACCACCGCCGCTATAACTCCCACCGCTGTAACCACCTCCACCAAAGCTTCCACCACCGCTGAAGCCGCCACCACCACTAAAACCGCCGCCGCTGGAGCCGCCAGAGTAACTGTGCCCACCGCCGGGCCTGGCGAATGCCACGTTGCAGATAAAAAGTGAGACGTATGCAAGAGCGTATGTCCATCTCCATCGATTCAAGGGAAGGTCACCTCATCGGCGATTTCGTTTTCATCGTCTAAGGCCCGTGGTACGGCGTGGGCTAGATCGGCAGACAGGGCAGTGACCGCAGCGGCGACAGCCAGGCCGCTACTCCGTCCACGAATGGTGCTCCCGATGGTTAAGTTATGATCGTGCCAGAATCCCTGGGGTGCGCGATCGAACAGTCCCGTGTCGGGTACTAGTTCGACCATTCGTTCCAAAAGCGATACATAAACAAGCAGGCCTATACGGTCCTGGGTACGCGACATTCCCTTCTCATAAAAAACTCGTTTTGCGCTTTCTTGGATTCGCTCTCTCTGCGCACTCCGACGTGTCAGCTGTCGCCGGAGCCATGGCAGGCGTGAGGAAATCAGCCCTGCCAACAACCCAAGCAAGAGGGGGTCTAGGATAAAAGCTGCGTATCGGAATTCCCAATCCGAATAGAGGAGGAAAAAGAGAGTAGCGACGGCGGCGACAACCCCTACACATAAGTCGACATGCAAATAGGAACCGGAATGGTGCCGAACCGCCACGGCAACCTCAACGCCGCTCTTGGTCTCGATTTCTTTGATGGCACTAGCGAAAGCTTTTCGGACATCATCGTCGACAAAGGGCCGCATTGGACGGGGAGGGTACTCTTGAGCCGGTTGCAGGACAAAACATTTCAAGACGTGGGTTTGTGGAAAACAAGGTAGTTATCGGCAGATTTGCCTAATGCGGCGCAAAGCGGTGATACTGCGCCTATGTTGCCTGGTTTTTCGCCGCGAGTCCGAGAAGGATCAGACGACTCGTCCTTCTCTTTATTCTTCGCTACACCGCTTTTTGGCGTTGTGCTTGCGGTCTTTATGGGCCTCACATTTTTTCCGGTCGACCTCACTTTGCCAATTGTAAGTGTAGACCTGATGTCCCATGCCCATCTCTCCATGGATGGGAACGATTTCTTTTTGGCTGCCGCGATTTTGTTTTTGTTTGTTGAACTCGTTCGCGCAGCCAACGCAACCCATCGCTACATCGTAGTAAAGCACATTATGTCAACTCTGGTCTTTGTCGCTTTCGTGGTGTTGTTTATTGTTCATGAAGACTGCGGGAACGCGACCTTCCTCCATTTGGGTCTTCTTTCCCTTGTCAACGTTCTGGCAGGCTGGACGATTACTCATCGCGGCGCGCTAAGAGACCTCTCGGTTTCCTAGCACGCCTGCCGGTAGGTTAGTTTGGTTGATAGAGGTCTGCAGAGCGTACGCATATCTCGTCGTATTCTCCGGTCCATTCCTTGGCGCTTGAAGAAGGCGCAGAGGAGGTGTTTCCGTTAGCGGATCAGTTTTACGGCGATCGCGCTGGTCGTGTACGTGACCCCTTTGGTCATCATTGGATCATTGCAAACTGGATTAGAGAAGTCTCGGATATCGAGATGGTGGCCGGATTTAACGCCATGTTTTGACGGATTGGGCGTCCGGCCGGATTCCTTCGTGCACTGGTTTGCATCCCTTGCATGGTTCTGTAAAAATGGCTCCTATGGGGAAAATAGTTGGAGTTTTCTTTGTGCTTTACTGTCTAAGCGGGTGCCTGGCCAAAGAAGCGACTGGGGAGTGGTCGGTGGCCGTTTATGGCGAAGAGTTTATTGAAGAAGGAATCAACTCTGACTTCTTCGCCGATGATTG
>CAYPIX010000146.1:0-5295 GCA_964410875.1 uncultured Kofleriaceae bacterium | reverse complement strand
CGGCAGTCCTTGGAGCGGCTACGAAAACGTTTCAACTTGGATTCACAGATTCAACGAAATACGCGGATTGTCACGGGACTACGGAGTTGGAGCCTGACGGAGAAGCGACTACCGAGCTAACGATTCACGCAGACCATCTGTTCTATGATGACTACACGGCTAACGATCCGGGGCTCGCATTTGACGTGTTTGCTGGAGCGGATGACAACGGCGACGGCGATGGCGTCATCACCTGGGAAGAGATGGAGGCAGTCGACATCACAGGTTTGGATGGATACGAGTCCGAAGGGAAGGCAGCCGACCTAAGGGCCTACGTCGAGCTTCTCGCGTCTTCCTTGGGGCATGTCGACGGCGAACCCCATTGTGAAATGGTAACTCGTAACCCGTAACTCTAGGTCTTAATCGGAAGTTCCGTTTCTCAAGATCAAACGGATTTGTTCGTGGCCTGGCTAGCGTTGTGAGCAGCTTCGTTTACCTAACGCTCTGATATTTAGCGTGTCCATGTGTGGCCTGAAGCTTGCTCTTCCGCCATCTGTGTCCAAACCTGATCTCAAAGTTCTTTTCCTTCTGAGCGCCGGCCTTTCGTTCGCAGCCTGCCAAAACAGCTCGCCACAGCTAAGTGTTTCCATGCAGCAAGTCCGGGAGGGGCAGTGCGAGTTCCTCGATAGGACTGGCGGCCTTGGAGTTGAAGATCGCACGGACGCACTGGCGTTGCGATTGGCAGCAATGGACAGTTGTCCAACGACGTTCAAAGAAGCAATTGAAGTTCTTGTTTCAGATGAACAACCTGAAGGGTTTGAGCCTTGCACGGCACTGGAGACACGTGTTGTGGAAACGCAAGCCCAGCACCTTCAGGCTGCAGGCAATGCTGGCCTTCTTTCCGACGAGCAAGAAGAAGCTCGGATGGCATTCGGCGGACACGTACCTGAGCTTGGCGGTTACCATACTGTTACCTCTGTACAGTGCGGAGGTAACGGAGCCGAAGAACGAGTTCTGTTTTTGCAGTCCCGGCAATTTCAAGAAGCACCCACAACCCGAGATGGCGATGTTATCGACCTTCCGGAAAATGCACAGTGGGAGCAGGATGGTCTTCGCAAAGCGTTTGAAGCCATAGCTTGGGATCCTAAAGCCGAACAGGACGGTGTGTCGGGTGTTTTTAACTACTACGCAGTAGAGCCTGAGGACGATCGCGATGCGCCGGCAGAAGGTGATCTTCCCTGCGCTGGATTTGGCCCGTGCAAAGAGATGCAGTGGGCTTTCCACGGAAACTCAAAACAGTACTTGGATCTTGATGATCAGCTGGAGCCGACTGGCGACTTCGCGAAACAAGAACGCCGTTGTGCAATCTGCCATACTGGCGGTGGCTTAATTATGCGCGAGCTCAACGCTCCTTGGATCAACTGGGAGGAAGATTTCTTCACCCCCGGCGCGACCGATTTGGTTCAGAACCATGGGGATTCCCTTGGTCGTCATTTGCGCAACAACGGTGGTGCGAACCAAGAGTTTACGGTTGTGAATCAGGGCAATGCCCTTTGGGATGAACATCGGATAGCCATCGTTAAAGATTCTGAGCAGACAAAGACGCCAGCTACGATGCTGAAACCACTGTTTTGTTCTGTGGAGTTAAACCTTCAGTCCGGTCGTTCTCAGTCGTTCCGTCGTGTCAATGGCGACTTCTTTGTCGATCGAAGCTTGGGCCGAGGCCCTTCAATCCGGCTTGACGGAGACGAATATCAAAAAGCTATCCAGTGCGACGATGGTGCCGATGGTCCGATGTTCTCTGGTACGTGCACAAAGCCTGTGGGGCAGATTATTCCCGCCTTGACCTTTGGAGCGGAAGCAAGCGCTAAAGGGCCAGCCGTTCCTGCGTTCGGTATTATTGATACCGCCGGCAGTTTCCTGGTCCCCGAGCGTTCGGGAGCAGACATGAATTACATCGCAAAGTTGGAGCAAGAAGGATTGATTGACGACGAGCTCGTGGAAGCAGTTCTAGGTGTCGACTTCACAACGCCAATCCTCTCTAAGCGCCGCTGTGACGTTCTCCTCGAGCTTGATTTGTCATGGGATGACTTTGACGGTTCGATTGACTCTTCCAGCCAAGTCAGAGAGGTGGTTGAAGCGAAACTTGAAGAAATGAGCGAAAACGACTCGATTTCTGTAGGTGCCGCCGAACTCTTAGCGAACTTGAAGGGTGAAGGCACGGCGATGAGTGAGCGGATTCAAGCCTTCTCCGATGCGTGTGAAGCCCGAGCGGATGCAGACTCTCAGGCGCTGATGAACGACGTCCTTCACATGGCGAATGTCTATCGTGAGAAGGGCTACCAAGAGCCGATCTTTAAGTTCATTCCAACCTCGATGCCGGTAGGCCTTCCTGCTGAGCTTCTTCCTGCTGGTACCTCGCGTCCCAAAAACGCTCGGTTCGATCCAAAAACTTGTGAGCTCACGGTTCTCGAAGAGGTTGTGTCCACTAAGAAGGGCGATGGCGCTGCTCCGCCTTCGGAAGCTGAGTTGCTAAAGGCCGTTGAGGAATTCATGAATACGGCCTCTAACGAAGAACTCTCGAAAGCGACTGGGACTAGCAGCGAGGCATTGCTTAAGGCAGTCAAGTCGGCGCGCCCCTTTAAGCTTGCCGAGTTCGCGGACCTGCAAGACATAAATGGGATTGGAAAGACGAGACAGAAGCGGATTGTTGACTTCGTCAAAAGCCTCCAGGAGTAGGCTTTTTAGTCATTTTTCTTACTGTCTGGGATGAAATCCTAGCAGGGGTGCCTTTGGGGTAGCCTTCGAAACAACACCATCTCCAACGAGGTGGTGTTGTTCATACCGGATGACTTGTAGGTGGCCAATTTAACAGTCACTTATTATTCAACGTCGAGCGGATTAATTTGCATCCGTTTTTTGGGTTGCTCCAATCAGGCTTGGAGCGTTTGATTACTTCTCGCTCTCGGTCTTGTCCGTAGGCGTCGAGAAGAGGCGTAGACTGAACAAAGGGCTTAACCCGGCGCGCGAGTTTAGTCTCGGCGCGTCGGGATGCTCTCTTATTAGGAGGCTAGATCCTGGGCTTTTTAATTTTGTACCCAACGTGTGTTGTTTCGCGGGTGCGGAGTCGAGCACAATCGATGGATGAGGAAAGCTTCCGTATTAATAGCTTCATCTGTAGTTTTCTTGGGTGGTTGTTACGCACCAGGAGATGGGCAAGAGTTCACAGAGGCGGAAACAGGCAAGGTACTTCAGGGCGAGTCTGTATCTGCCTTTGCTGGTGACTGCGGCAACGGCAGAATAGACTCAGGGGAAGGTTGTGATGATGGCAACGACGTTCCAGGGGATGGCTGTGATGCGACGTGCCAGCTAGAAGGTTGCGGCGGGATTTGGGCCGTTGGAACCGATAACGGCAATTCAGGGAATCCAGCGGGCAACAGCCTCTACCATGTTGCATCTGATCTTTCTTCTAATGGGTATGTAGGATTGATTTCGGGTGGTCCGGCCGCAGACGTAGACAATATCACTGCGCTCGCCCAGGATTCCGCTGGGCAACTCTTTGGTGTTTTGCGGGTCTCGCCCGACAACCAGCTGGTCAAAATCGACAAGCAGACTGCTGTCGCGACAACAGTAGGTCCAGTCTTTCAGGGAGGTGTCGTACAGGGCATGGCGTTTGATTCTTTGGGCCGGCTTCTAATTACGCAAAATGCACTTCTTCGACAAATAGACCCAGTGACCGGTGCGTATGACATGAGGGTTATGCACCTCTTCCCAGAAACCATACGGGACATCGCTGTCACGGCGGATGGCAAGATCATCGCATTCGCAGGAGAATCTGGAGCGAGTCCAGTGACACAGATGTTTGAAATTGCAGGGCCGAGCTGTGCTGAAACCGCATTGGTACTAGATACCCAAGGCCACGATTCTACGCATACGTCTAACCAAGGCGTGGCTGTCCATCCGAATTACGGACCCAATGGTTTTGTCCTTTTCGATCAGCTTCTAAATGACGCTTTCCTGGTGGTTTTGGACTACACGACCGATCTTGTAGCGAATCAGGTTTACGATTGGACCGCAACTGTAGGAACTCAGACTTTGGCAGGTGCTGGGGATTTGGCGGCTTGTATGCAATTTGCTGTGCCCGTTGGCGTTTGTACTTGTGGAAACGGAATTGTCGACCCAGGTGAAGTTTGTGATGACAGTAACGAAGTCGCTGGCGATGGGTGTAATAGTAACTGCTCGTTGGAATTTGGTTATGCCTGCAATCAGGACAGCGCGCCAGCGGATGGTATTTGCGATACAGCAGGACCGGGGACGGTAGTCTCCGTTTGTGGCGACGGCATTATTGTAGACGCCGAAGTTTGCGATGACGGCAATAACTCGCCAGGTGATGGCTGTAGTGATGTTTGCGAGGTAGAGATTGGCTTTGTTTGTGTGGATACATCTCCTGCTGATGGTATTTGCGATGCTGCGGGTCCTGGCACGGTGGTTCCGGTCTGCGGCGACAGCACGATTGTCGGGGCTGAAACTTGCGATGACGGCAATAGCGCCCCAGGAGATGGCTGCGGTTCCGATTGTGCGCTTGAGCCTGGGTATTCTTGTACAGAAGACACGGCTCCTGCGGACGGCGTTTGTGACACCGTTGGCGCGGGTTCGGTCTTTGCCACGGACACCGACGGCGACGGCGTTGTGGATTTCGCCGACCTCGACGACGACAACGATGGCATTTTGGACGTGGACGAGGGGGATGGCTCTTTAGACACTGACAATGACGGACTACCTGACTCCGTCGACCCCGATTCTGACGGAGACGGGATTGCGGACGTGATCGAGGGAGGTTCTGAATGCTCCAATGCAAATGGAGATTTGTTCTGTGATGGTCTGGACGCCGACGGTGATGGTGTGGCTGACGATAGTGGCAGCGCCCCCTTGGACACCGATGGTGATAGCGTTCCGGACTTTCAAGATCTAGATTCGGATGGCGACGGTAAACCGGACGAAGAAGAGGCCGGCGACCTAATTATTGGCGGCGGCCCCTTGGATACCGACGGCGATGGAATTCCGAATTTTCAAGATGTGGACGGAAATGGCGACGGTTTCCGCGACGATATTGGTGTTCTGGGCGGCGGTTGCTCGGGGTCCGGCTCGTCGCAAGGACTAATTTTTCTTGTCTTTTTCTTGTTGGCTCTTGGTAAGCGGAAACTGCACTTAGATTGATTGTTCGATTCCCGGTGTAGTCGAAGGTGTCGCGGCAACTACACCTTCTATTAGAAAAACCGTACAAGGAACCAGCCCTGTTGATATAATCAATGGAGG
>CAYPIX010000145.1:1716-7789 GCA_964410875.1 uncultured Kofleriaceae bacterium | reverse complement strand
CCCCAACCCTCGCTCCCTCCACGGCAGCCGCCCGACGGGCGGCCCAGCCTCCACCCCTCACTCGCAAGCCGCGAAGGCTCCAGACGCGCCGATAACAAGGCGGAGCGAGAACCGGCTCTGAACGTACTTGTGTACGTGATGAACGGAAGCGCAGTGACAACGCAGTTAGCGGCGATGGCTGGAGCTCTTCGCCTTTACCCGCGGAGGCCGTCTACGGGTGGCAAGGAGCTAGCTTTTACGCTGGGGAAAATCGTGGCAAGCAGGCTGATGCAAATCGTTATGACCGCGACCACCACGACCTCAGAACCGTTTACTTGAATAGGCAACTGGTCGATAAGGTACACCTGAGGATCAAGTTGGTAGTTGTATCGTTTAACAACTTCGCAGAGCGAGAGTCCCATGGTTAATCCAAAGACTGTCCCGAGCCCTCCGATAACAACCCCCACTAGCTGAAACAGACGAGCGATACCGCCCGAGCTTGCGCCCATTGATTTCAAAATCGCAACTTCACGAGTCTTATCAGTCACCATCATCGTTAGCGCCGACACCATGTTGAAAGCCGCGACTGCCACGATTAGGGTCAAAATAATAAGCAGGGCGATTTTTTGCAGAGTAAGTGCGGTAAACAGGTTTTGGTTCAACTCGCTCCAGTCTTGGACGGCGTACGCCCCGGAATCGAGTTCTTTCTCTATTTTTCGAGCAATCTCCGTGGCTCTATCTACATTTTTGACCTTGAGCTCAACCCCTAGAACTTGATCGCCATTTCCTCGCAGCAATTGCGAGTCACGTAGATGCACGTACAAAAGCCGTCGATCATATTCATCGAAACCACTGTAAAAAATCCCAGACACTCGAAAGGACTTACTCAATGGGGCAGTTCCTCTTGAGGCCCATGTATCTGGATCAACGTTCGACAGAGGGGCAACCACCGTCAATTTGTCACCTACTTCGACGCCCATGCTTTCAGCGAGAACTCGCCCTAGAATAATTGGCGGCGCTTCTCCTTCTTCTACCGAGGCTTCTAAGCTGTCTACAGAGCCTGCCACCATGTATTTGTGGAGATCTAAAACTTCTTTCACTCTTTGGGGAACAACGCCCTTAAGTGCGACGCCAGAAGCCTCCCCCGTACCTTTCGTGACCAACATATCGGCAATATCAAAAGGTTGAACTGCAAGGACCTCAGGGTCGATATTCGCAACTCGCTTCATCACCTCTTCGTACTCGTAAAATTCCACCCCTGCCGGCTTCATGATGATCACGTGGGCGTTCGCGCCTAGTACTTTCTCGCGAAATTGTTGCTGGAACCCCGATGTAACGGCGAGGACAATGGTGAGAGCGGCGACACCCAGCACAACACCCAAGACGGACACTGCGGTAAAGACGCTCACAAAGTAGAGCAGCGCGCAGGTAACAGACCCCAGCATTCCAACAGCCAGAGCCAATACGGCAAACCCGCTCTTATAGTCCGAACCCGCGAACCAGACGCAACCGAGAATCGCTAAGAGCAGAAAGCTCACGAGACCGACCCCCACCCGTTTGGCCCCCATTCCCCGGTAAAGATACCGCAGTGCGATTTGCATCTCGTAGGGCATGGTTCTTCGAAAGGGTGACAGCTTTAGAGTCCGAGGGCTACCAAGAGCCCCCTAGACGTATAGATAAGCCGCTACAGCGGAGAGTTGGGCTTCGCCGCCGTTTCGTCGACAACGGCCTGGCTTACTACCTGAGTAGCTGGCGTTAGTTCTGCCTCAGAATGGACAGTTGAGTCACTCCCGGTATTTAGGAGTGGGGCAATTACGAGTGCGACCACACTCATAAGCTTGACGAGGATGTTGAGAGACGGCCCAGACGTGTCCTTCAACGGATCGCCAACCGTGTCGCCTTGTACGGCAGCTTTGTGGGCCTCTGACCCTTTTCCTCCGTGATGTCCATCTTCGACATATTTCTTTGCGTTGTCCCAAGCACCGCCGGCATTTGACTGGAAAATAGCCAAAAGGACACCACTTGCCGTTACACCCGCAAGCATTCCGCCCAGCATGTGCTTGTCGATGAAGCCGCAGATAACCGGAGCGGCGATTGCCAATAGACCAGGAACCACCATTTTCTTAATGGCGGCTGCCGTGGAGATATCGACGCACTTTGCGTATTCCGCAGTCGCTTTTCCTTCAAGTAGGCCAGGGATTTCTCTGAACTGTCGCCTCACTTCGTCGATCATTGCGTCGGCCGCTTCGGCAACTGCTGTAATGGCCATTGCTGAGAATAGGTACGGAAGCATGGCTCCGATAAGAAGGCCGACCATGATGTTTGGCCTTGTTATGTCAATAGAGCCAACCCCAGCTGTCTCTTGATACGCAGCGAAAAGCGCGAGCGCAGTAAGAGCTGCAGATCCAATTGCGAACCCCTTACCGATGGCAGCCGTCGTATTTCCAACCGCGTCGAGGTTATCAGTTCGTTCACGAACTTCAGGTGGAAGCTCGGCCATTTCGGCGATGCCGCCGGCATTGTCCGCAACCGGACCGTAGGCATCAACAGCCAGCTGGATGCCTGTAGTTGAAAGCATTCCGAGGGCAGCAATCGCAATTCCGTAGAGACCAGCGAAATAGTAGGAAAGCAGAATCGCGCCGCCAATCCAGACCACAGGAAGAGCAGTAGAACGGAAACCGAGAGCCAGACCACTGATGATGTTTGGTGCGGAACCTCGCTCGGATGATTCAGCAATCGTTTTTACAGGCTTGCCGTCCTTCGCGCAGTAGTACTCGGTGGTGACACCAACAAGTACACCGGCAACCAAACCAGCTACCGCTGCTAGACCGATGTAAAGAGCGGTGGTTTCCAGCCCGCCATCACGAAGGCTACTGCCAACGATAGCCTCAGGAACTAACCAATAAGCGATTCCAAAGATCACTGGGACCATCACAAGCGCGGCACCAAATGTCCCAATATTTAGAGCATGCTGAGGGTTGCCTCCCTCTTTCGTCCGCACAAAGAATGTTGCGACGATGGAAACAACAATGCCCGCAGCGGCAATAGCAAGGGGCAGAAGAACAAGGTTTAGGCCTGCAATCGGAACCACAGCGCCAAGAACCATGGCGCCAATGATCGAACCGACATAAGACTCAAAAAGGTCTGCGCCCATACCCGCAACATCACCAACGTTGTCGCCAACGTTGTCGGCAATAACTGCTGGGTTTCGTGGGTCATCCTCCGGGATTCCGGCTTCTACCTTACCAACTAAGTCGGCGCCGACATCGGCGGCCTTAGTGTAGATACCGCCACCAACTCGCGCGAAAAGCGCGATGGAGGATGCACCGAGAGAAAAGCCTGCAAGAACGGACACAACGTTAGAGATGTTCGTAGTCGTATCGAGTGCCGCGACTAACCCGAACTTTCCGTAGGCCAACATAAGCGAGCCTAATCCGATGACCGCGAGCCCCGTAACGGCCATACCCATGACCGTACCGCCGGAGAATGCAACTTGGAGCGCACCGCTAAGGCCTTTTCGCGCCGCATTGGTGGTTCGAACGTTTGCATTCGTCGCGACCTTCATCCCGAACCAGCCAGCAAGGCCGGAACAAACAGCGCCTAGCACAAAGGACAACGCTACTAGGGGGTTTTTGTACGCGACCGGGCTCGACTCGCCCATCGCATTCGATACCCCAAGCGCAATAGCGACAGCGACAACGAACATGCCAAGTACTTTGTACTCACGCGTGAGGAAAGCCATGGCACCCTCTTGGATGTACCCGGCAATCTCTTTCATCCGGTCGGTACCGACTTCCTGTTTCTTGATCCAAGACGCCTTTTGGAAGGCGAAAATTAGGGCGAGCAGTCCACATCCAGGAACCGCGTACAAAAGCCAGTCGTTCATCTTTTCTGTTTCTCCGGGAGAGCTTTAAGAGGAAAGTATAATCGGGCTGATGTGTAGTTCGGACCCCTGACAAACGCAACTATAAAACCAAGATTTCAGACATTTAGCCTGATGTCGGGGAGTTGCCTGGTGACGGTTTCAACCGTTAGACAGTGTTACCGGCCGCAAACCCCTTTGGCTCATATCCTTAGTGTGTGCCTGGTTTTCGCACTTATCTCCCGCCGCTATTATTGGCGGCATCAGCGATCCTATGCGGCCCTGGGCTCACCCAGGAACTTGCTGCGGGGCCGGTGATTCGGAGACCAAACAGAACGAAACCGGTCCCCGTACGACGCAAAGCTAAAGTTCCGAATCCTCGAAAATTGCAGACGTCTCAATTGGCTGCCCTATCGCGAACAAAGCGCCGTATCAAAACCGACCCTCGCCTCCTGAGGCGGAAACTGTTTGTTAACGAAAAGGTAGCGTTCGCGTCCCTGGGCCGTACTGGCAAACTCCACTTGGTTGCGTACCACGCTCTCGCGAAGGCCGAGCCCTTGCTTGAGCTAGCTCAACAAATCGAACGTCTTGTCCTGTCCCGCGTTGGACAGATTGAAGCCAACCAGTATCAAGAAGCGTTTGCAGAAGAAATCGCTGCCTTGTTGCGTCCGTTTGAAATCACACTCGTCAAACTAGCGGATATTCCGGATCCCAGTGAGGTCACCACTCTTCAAGAGCGCTTCAACCGACTCGAAACCTGGGTTGATATTTTACACCACGGCGAAGGCCACCACGGAAAGCTCACACACGCCATCCAGGTTGTCTTTGTATTACAAAAACTCCGCGAAGCCGGTTACGAGAACCAAGAAATTCACCAGTGGTACCGAAGCATGGGCAATGGAAAAGCGGGAGAACCAGTGGCAAAGTTTTCCGAATCTGTTTTCGATGCCCAAGCGACAACGTTCGCAAAAACAAATTTCAGCCAATCAGATATGCGTGCCCCCTGGCCCGTAATTTTTGAAGCGTTCCAGGGCGAAACCGCTCCGGTCAACCTCAGCACACTTCTCAGCACCTCCATGCTCCACCCCTACTGGCGTGGCCTATAGGTAATCGTTGCACGCACAGGAGCGACCTGTTTCCTGGGCTACACAGCGTTGAGGTATTCCCATACTTTACGGGCCAAAGAGTAAATCTGGCTTCTTGGGTTATCAGAAAAGCTTAAGCCGAGAGAGCTCATTGAGAGCGTATAAGAAATTATGGGATCACGGATTGGAGTTCTGTTTTGTGTGTTTTTCGCATCGTGCAGCCTGGACGACCAAGGCATTAACGACGATGCTTCCTCCCCGACGCTAGGTAGTTTTGAGCAGTCGTTGACGAAGTTCCATACAATTACCGTGGACGGTCCAGAGGTATCAGGTTTTCTCAAGAAGAACTTTGAACATCACGCCTATCCATTCGCAGCGAACAGTGGCTCAACGGTCAAGTTGTCGGCAGTTAAACAGGGAGCCTCGAACCTCGCCCCCGTTGTCTATCTCCTCGATCCACAAGAGCAAGTAGTCGACTTTGCGTCTAGTTCGCTCACAGTTTCGATAAACAAAACGGGCAAACACTGGCTTGTTGTCGGAGCAGAATCCAGCGTCGGCACAGGTGGTTATAGCGCGGGTGTGGAGTGCGTAGGAGGAAGTTGCGGTGGGAGCTCCTCGCCCGGAGGTGCGGTTACAGCTTGCAAGAACAGATTTTCGTCGTCAGCAGATGAATTGGCCTGCATCAAGGCAGTAAAAAACACCCACTTCGATCCTGTTTCGCTCATCAATACTTGTGCAAATCGGTTCTCGTCGGTTTCAAGCGAGCTCCAGTGCATCGAACATGGTGCGACTTCGTTTATAGATCCTTCCCCAACAGTTACAACTTGTGTGAACCGATTTTCATCAGTCCCAGATGAACTCAAATGCATAAAATCCGCGGCGCTTGCGAAGTTTGATCCCGCCAATCTGATTAACACCTGTGTGAACAGGTTTTTGGCTTCAAGCGACGAGCTCGAATGCATCGATGCCGCTTCGTTCTCAAAGCTAGATCCTTCTCCAACAGTTACAACCTGTGTGAACCGTTTTTCATCAGCTCCAGATGAACTCAAATGCATAAAATCCGCGGCGCTTGCGAAGTTTGATCCGGCCAAGCTGATTAACACCTGTGTGAACAGGTTTTTGGCTTCAAGCGACGAGCTCGAATGCA
>CAYPIX010000145.1:0-1616 GCA_964410875.1 uncultured Kofleriaceae bacterium | reverse complement strand
CCTGTGTGAACCGTTTTTCATCAGCTCCAGATGAACTCAAATGCATAAAATCCGCAGTGCTTACGAAGTTCGATTCGGCCAAGCTGATTAACACCTGCGTAAACAGGTTTTTGACTTCAAGCGACGAGCTTGAATGTATTGACCTTGCAGCTCTCACCAAGTACGAGGCCTCTTCCATGATTGACACCTGTGTGAACAGGTTCTCGAGTGTGCCCAACGAGATCGATTGCATTGCTATCAGCGCGGATGCGTTTACGGATCCGTCCAGCATCATCAATAGCTGTGTCAGTCAGTTCTTTAACGTGAACGACGAGCTGTCTTGCATTGAGTCAGCTATTTAGACCGCTCGTCCAAGCCACCAGACAGGTTAGCTGTCTTCGTCGCCTTCAGCGAGAGCCGACAGCTTGGACTCTAGCTCGGCAATTCGCGAAGCCAAGCCTTTGACCTCGCCGTGAATTCCTGCGAACGGCGAGATTCCCTCAACCACGTTCCGGATACGCTCATCGACACGCTTTTGCCAATCATCAATCGTCTTTTGCGATGAGACCAACCAATCCCGGAATTCAAGTACGCTGCGATGAGTCTCTCTAGGTTTTCGCTCAACCTCTGTCGAAACTTCTGCAAGCTCGCTAGTCTCACCCGCTTCATCTTTGCGTGGCAAAATCTTGGTGACTTTCCGTTGTGCTTCAGTAACGAGGTTGGTAATGGACTCGCCACCAGACTGGATGATGTTGCGCATCGCCTGCAACGACAGAAAACTCTTCTGCTTCTTTTCTTCTTCAAAAATTATTTGGGCGAGTGTGACACTCGTTAAATCCTCTTTCGACTTGTTGTCGACAATCTTGACGTCATCGCCCAGGCGGATCATCTCCGCAATCTGCTCTAGTGTGACGTATCGACTGTGCCGAGTGTCGTAGAGCTTGCGGTTCGCGTAACGCTTAATCAGCCGCATTTCTTCCATGGTCGGGGGTATAGTAGGCGACGTGGCCGACAACATGGCAGACAAGGTGAGGAGCTCCGAAGAAAATAGGCCCGACTCGCGCTTCATCACCAACAAGTTGAAGGCTATTCGAGAGCTTCCTATGCGGGCGGCCGCACTGCTTAAGTGGCTTTCCACGGCCGATCCGGGAACTGCTGCTGACGCTCTCCATCAGATCGTTGTCGGTTTTCGCAGCCAGCCGAGCCAATGCGCACTCGTATTTCACGCTCTAGCAACTCTCCTCACGCAAAACCAAGTCCCCTATCCACTCCTCGAGTCCCTGTATTCAACCTGCCATGAGAAAGACTACCAATTATTGACTGAGCTACTACTCACGGGAAAGGCCGAGGAAATCCAAGTCCCGGAAACTCGCGATCGTAAAGCCGTGGAAAAGTCCGAACTCACCTTGGGCGAGAAACGAACATTGGCACGGGGGAGCCGTGCACAGTTCCTTCCTCTCTTATCCGACCCTCATCCAATGGTTGTCGAACATATTTTACAAAATCCCAAACTAGTTGAAGCAGATGTGATCCGCATGGCAGCTATGGCTAGACAGTCGGGACGGTCTCTGGCGCTGATGGCTTGTAGCGCTCGATTCGGTCCTCGGCAGAATATTCGATGCGCCATAGCGCAGAAC
>CAYPIX010000144.1:0-7895 GCA_964410875.1 uncultured Kofleriaceae bacterium | reverse complement strand
CAGTTCTACTTCAGCGTTTTTCTTTTCTGCCAAACATTGCTTAGCCTTCTCATCATCTCCGGCTTTGACCGACGCCATCGCACGTTTCTCCCACTGCGAGACACGCTCTTCGAGCTTCGCCATTTCTTTTTCCATCTGCTTGGAGTTGGTTTTGAACGCAAGCAGTTCCTTGTACGCCGCCTTGCGCTGTTCCTCCAGTTGCATGATGACAATTGAAATTCGTTGCTCGGGCGTCGTTGCTCTATCGATTGCCGCATTTGCCTTCGACTTCGCAACCCGTTTCATTCGAGAGAAGATGCCCATTGAGAGGACTATAGTGCCGGGACAATCGAGTTGCAAAAGAACTCCCTTGTCGCCTTTGACCGGCGCTGCTGGCCCCCGGTTTTACTCAGCCAGGCTAGCGTTTCTGTGTTCCAGATGCCGTTCAGCGTCGCTGATCGCGCCCAAGTCCGGTGCCAAAGACTTCACTCTGCCAAGTATTCTCGCCAGGCTTTCATTGTCTTCTTGAAAACGACCCCGCACTTCTGTGTGGCAATTGTAAAACTGGTCGTAGAAGTCTTGAAGCATGTCACCGCGGCGCAACGAGTAGATCTTCCCTAGACGACCGTTTTGCATTTCCTTAAGGTAAACACCTACTTTGTAAAGCGGTCCCGCTACCTTATGAGTGAAAATGAGAAGGTAAAGTGAAAGAACCACGACTAACAACGCCCCGGCACCAAGCATCTCAAGGAAGAGTAGATTGTCGTCACCAGAAAGCCTTTGGGAAATCGCCCCCGCTACTTCCACCGACAAACCAGAAGACTCAGCGAACTTAACAATCGCTCGAGACGCATCAACCTCCTGCATCAAGATTAGGTACCCTAGAGTGCTGCACAGGAGCACAGAAAATGCTGTAACAAACCCTATGTATCGAAGTTGAAGTCCCTTATCTAAAAGGTAGTTCGAGAATTTCCTGGGCGAACTTCTCATAAGGATGACTCCTTTTTCTGTATCAAAGCTTCAAGTTCTTCAATCTCTCTTTCCAACCCGGAAGCCTCCGACTCCTTGATCTCGGAAACAAGATTTTTCAGTACAACGATGTCATCCGTTTGCATCGTCCGAACCCCTTCGTAGCCATTTCGGAAGAGTTCATAGAATGCCATTAATTGATCTTTCTTACGGAGATTGTGAACATCCTTAAACCGACCTTTGCGAAGCTCGTCAAAATAACCACCGATTTTGTATAGAGGCCCCGCCACCTTATGTGTCGTCAAAATACCGACGATGAAGAGACCCACACTGAGCAGGAGACCAGAGGCGAGCAACAACCCAAGGATCAAGCGTTGCCGATCTTCTAAGGACTGAATTTCTGCTCTCAGTTTGGCCTCACATTCCTCGATCTTCTTTGCAGCGTCTAAGGGAGAAACGGGCGATGCTGACGTTTGATTGGTGTCCTTGTCGGTAATCACACCATTCTCAACAGATTTCATCTCGGTCGTTACAACCACCGCACGCCGGCGACTGTTTGTGTCTGGTTCAGCAGTTTCATCATTGGGCGCTTCAACGGAAAACGTCCCACATTCCACAGAACGCACATTGTTAATTGCTATCTGCGTAGCTCTATCGGCCACTCGAAGCACCCACCCGCCAAGAACCGTTAGTAAAAGCAAACTAACCCCAACAGTTGTAAGCGTAAACCGCAACTGATAGCCCCGGTTCAACAGTAGATTGCGCCAACTCCTTTTATAATTTCCCTGGCTACCCATTAGTTAGCTCGACTCTGAATCGTAGGCACGATTCGCTTTTTGACCAAATCTTCTACAACTGCCGCCACACAGTCTTCTTTTGCGAGTTGAATGTCTCGTTCGGAGAAGCTCGCTTGAACACTGGCCCCGCCCTTCAAAAAACCAAACATACTCTTCGCTGGGTACGTGGCAATAAGCATACTTACCTTGCACGTAACAAGTGTTGCGCCAGACTGTTTGTTTGTGGTCAGCGAAACAAGACTGCCATCGACATGGAAAGCAGACATTGATTTCAGCTGTTTTTTCGACGGAGGTTTGCCGCCTACGCGTGCCGACGATATTGAAGAGCTCAACGCGTTAGCTGTCTCCTTTTTCATCAACGCACGAACAGACTCATCTCCCTTGGCAGACATGGCTCCGACGTCGATATAAACTTTGCCAACTGGGCTTGCGCGAATTTTCTCGAGAATGCCGAAGGTCTTTTTCGCCTGCTCTCGAACAAACGAATTCCTGTCGTTCTCCATCGTTTGTTTGAGTGCCGCAAGTACTTGAATTCGTCGTTTCTTATCCACGCTAGCGTCTACGACTTTGGCGAGTGATGCAGCAGCAACGCCTCGAACCGTTTTGTCGGGATCGCGTAACGCACCGATATATGCGGGAATACTTCTGGGATCTCGAATTTTTGCCAGCGCCAAAGCAGCGGACAACCTTACCTTGTAGTCTTTGCTACTTTTTAGTTGAGCGGTCAGGTCGTCCACCCGATCGGCAAAAACCAAATTACCTCTCACGACTAAGAGAAGGCATACAGCAAAAATTGCGATGAACTTCTTCATCTAAAATCTCTGACGCACGAGAACGCCGAGGCTTCATATTATCAGACGTAAGTGGCTCTTACTGCTCTTCGGCCAAGTAACGTGAAGCCAGACCGACGTAGTGATCGGCGCTTGATTGGATCCAAGCCAGCTCTTTGTCCGTCAATTTTCGTTTTGCCCGCGCAGGTGAACCTACAGCTAGATGCCCTTCAGGTATGTCTGTTCCGGGGGTTACCAACGCGCCCGCACCGATAATGCAATTTTTTCCTATTGTGGCACGGTCCATGATTACTGCCCCCATGCCAATGATGCACGAATCTCCCACCGTACACCCGTGTAAGACAACGGAGTGCCCCACTGTGACCCGGTTCCCTACCTTGGTGGCAAATTTTCCACTAGTCACATGGATGACAGTTAGATCCTGGATGCTCACTTCATCACCCACTTCTATGTGAAAAACGTCCCCCCTTAAGACTGCGCCGTACCAAATTGACGAACGTGCACCAACAACCACATCGCCAACCAGTGTTGCCGTTTCCGCCAGGAACGTTCCATCACCAATTCGCGGTTTCTTTTTTTCAAAGCTTCGTAGCAGAGCCATTGTCGGTTGAGTGTAGATCATTGCGCCCGGTCAACCAACGCGCTCGGAACAACAGCCAAACCGCGCCGCCGATGCCACCACCTAAAACATCAGCGCAGGCATCTAATGGGGAGGAATCTCTACCTGGAGTAAAGGATTGATAAGCCTCGTCGAAAAACCCCAAACAACCTGCCAAAACCCCAACCAGAATGGCCGCATACCTTTTTGCCCCGGTCGCCGCGCAAAACAAGAACCC
This sequence comes from uncultured Kofleriaceae bacterium, assembly GCA_964410875.1. Lineage (GTDB taxonomy): Bacteria > Myxococcota_A > Polyangia > Haliangiales > Haliangiaceae > CAYPIX01. The sequence continues at coordinate 4,523 of CAYPIX010000144.1, read as the reverse complement.
CAGAGCCGCATATTCTACGCAGTGGATGACCTTATCAAAATGGGACACCCCTATTTGGGGAACAGAGCTCCCTGGAATAGAGGATAGACCGATAATTATCGCGATATAGCCGGCAACTAGAAACCACAGCCACCGTCGTCGTTTATGCATAGCCATTTTCGCGAAACCATGAAACCGCCTTGGACACGGTTTCGCGAAGGGGTGTTCTAGGCATTCCAAGTTCTTTGTGCGCCTTATCGCAATTGAACCACAACCGACGTGCAGTGTAGCGCGCAGTTTCGTAGGTAATCTTTGGATCTCTCTTGCGCATGAGATCGGTTTTTTCCATCGCCCACGAAACTCCCAAGAAAACTGGCTTGGGAATTTTCAATCGAACAGGTTTTACCCCCCCTATCTCAGAAACCAATGAAAAGAACTCTCGATACGTCACGTTATGGTTTCCTAGGATATAGCGCTCCCCAACCTTGCCTTTTTCTTCGGCCAATACATGAGCTTCTGCAACGTCATTGACGTCGACGACGTTAAACCCTGCATCGACCACTGCTGGTACCTCTTCTTTGAGAGCCTCGATAATATATTTTCCAGTTGGAGTCGGCCCGATGTCTCGCTCGCCAAATGGAAAAGCTGGATTTACGATGACTACCGGTAAACCTTCCTCAACAAAACGCAAAGCATCGAGCTCTGCTAGCCATTTCGACCGAACGTAGTGATTAGACTCATTCCAAAGATTAAAAGGGGTCGATTCGTCTGAAAGGCCATTCTTGGTGTCGCCAACTGCCGCTATTGAACTTGTGTATACAACCTTTTCTAACCCAGCATTCATGGCCGCAAATAGAACCGTCTTGGTGCCCTCAACATTCACGTCGTACATGCGGCGAAAATCTGGAAGCCACAGTTTGTAAAGTGCTGCCAAGTGAAACAGCCGTGAGGTACCGGCCAAACCGCTCGCCATCGCATTCCGGTCGGTTATGTCTGCCTCCACGATCTCGACATCGAGCCCATCAAGATTAGTTAAACTTGCTCCAGGCTCTACAAGGCACCGGACGTCTCGCCCTCTCGCGAGAAGCCTCCGAACCACAGCTGAACCAATAAAGCCGTTGGCGCCCGTTACTGCTGTCTTCATTATTTCCAGCTTTACCACGGTGACTTAGGGAGCCCTTCGTCGATTTTTGCGGTAGTCAAAGGTAGGAAATTTGCGCCCATACACTTACACGCCTAGGATGGTCTTTATGCGAAACAGACACGCTGTCAGGACGAACTCCAATAAGCGCTTCCATATTCGCTTCGATAAGATAATGCCTGTTCAGCTGTCTGCAGGCGATTTTGGTCATTCACGGGGCATCGCTAGAAATATTTCAGCAGGCGGCATGTTTGTTGAGACCGGAGACTCCCTACCGATCGGCCAAGAACTCACCGTTGCGCTGGAAATGCCCGGCAGCGGCTCACTGGTTGTCCGAGCTCTGGTACAACACAGGTATTCGTTTAATTTTAACGATCCCGTCGGGCCCGCTTCGTGTCGAGGTCTTGGCTTACGATTTATCGAATTTCTCGAGGAAACACCTTCCAATTGGCTAGAACGGCTCACAGATCCATCCGTCTTGCACTAGTTGCATCTCTTCTTTGCCTGGGGCGAAGTTCCGCCCTCGCTAACGAAGCTAGCGAACAGGCAAAGCAAATTCTCCAACAGCTCGACTCGGGCGACCAAGATGTCTTGGGCTTGAGCAAAAAACTAACCGAGCTGGATCCGCAACCTGTCGAATTTTACAAAGAGTTTTTACAGCGCACGAGATCCTCCTCAGTAGATGAAAGGCGAAAAGCGTTACTTACCATCGGTGCGCAAGTGCCTGACGATACCGGACGTTTCACTCAGGCAGACGTTAGAATGACCGCAGAGCAAAAAGCGGCGCAGGAAGACTTCGATTGGCTGAGTGAGCTTGCCAAAGTTGGGAAAAAGGGCCCTGCCTTCGCAAACGCCGTGGCGGACACAGCTGTAATCCGGGCTCTTGCGGGCAGCAAAAATAGCAAAGCGGGCGAAATTATTTTCGACCTTAGCTTTTCAGCAGAAGGCATTGTTTACAGAGATGAATGTGGCCGCTACCTCAGGAAAATGTCGCCCTATTCGCTTCCGGCACTCATTTCGCGATCGCAACTGCAAGCAAAAACCGATCGCGAAATAAGGCGGTACGCTACCTACCAACTCGAACGTTTAGATAGGCAGAACCCCTTTAAAGCGTTGCGAGATGCTGCCGACGATCGAGTAAAAATAGAAATTCTTCAAGCTTTTGCCGACAGCCGTTTCCGTGAAGCGATCTATGCGGTTCTCGAAGTTATAGACGACCCATCGCCTGCAGTGCGCAAAGCGGCGCGAGACGCGTGGATGCAATACATAGATGCGGTCCCGCACAAGGTACCTGAAAGAAAACTGGTACTCACCGGCGGAAAGAAGAGCGAGGAAAAAGCGCCTCTTTGGTATAACCACCGAGAACTTCAAGACGTGGCTATTCGGCGTCTTTTTCAAGAAGAAACGAAAAAGAAACCCCGAGGCAGTCTCGACGACGTGAGTCTTCAACTTTTCGACCACTACGACAGAGTGAGGGAAAAAGCACTCACTCGCGAAATGGATAGCGCCCTCGACAACGCAAAGTCAGGTAAATTAGCCGAAGCCATACCCGTATTCGACCAAATCCTGACCCAGACACCAGATCACCCGCGACGCAGCGAGCTTGCCCAAGGATATCTAGACTTCGGCGACTCCCTGGCGGGCGAAAAGAAGTGGCAAGCGGCAGCTGCGGCATACGGCAGTGCCTACAGCTGCGCTAAAGACAAGAACCAAGAATTGGCGCAAGAGGCTTTGGGCAAACACCATGAAGCTCGAGGAGAACTTGCTCTCGCAAGCGGCTCCGACGCGACAGTCGAATTCCAAAAAGCTCACGAAGTTGACCCGGTCAGCCAGGCCAAACCTACGAATCGACGATGGATGTTACCCGTTGGAGGTAGTGCCGTTCTTCTTGGGCTAGTTCTTTTCGCTGCTGGTATGATATCTCGCCGTAAGTAATGGCACCTCCAATTATCGTCCTTGAGGGTATCGACGGCGCGGGCACAACGACGCAAGCCAAACTGCTGTGCGACTACCTAGAAAACAAAGGCTTAACCTGCCACCAAACCAAGCAGCCCAGCGATGGCTTCATCGGTAAATTGCTACGGAATGTACTTTCAAAAACCGAAACAACCAACGATGAAACGGTTGCCCTGCTCTACGCCGCAGATAGAACTGACCACCTAACTCGGGAGGTAAGACCTGCACAAAAGCGAGGCGAGATAGTCGTTTCCGACAGGTGGTATCACTCGTCCTTCGCTTACCAAGGTACAATTGAATATCAGAAGGTCACGGATCCAATGTCCTGGATACGGGAGATTAATCGCTGCGCCCAAACTCCCGACCTTACTTTTTTCGTCGATGTCTCTGTCAAAGTAGCTGCCGAACGCCGTCGGACAGCGGGCCGAGACCACGAACTTTTTGACGATGACGAAATTCAAGAACGAGTCCGCGCGGGATACAAGCGGGTACTCGAGACCCTAGCCGGGACCGAAAACGTCGTTATTATTGATGGCGAGCGGAGTACAGAAATGGTGTCCAAAGACATCATCGCTGGGGTCGAAAAACTACTTAAAAAAGTAGGATAAACACCTCTGGACACCGACTGGAAACCCGCTAGGACCATAATGTGGGATATAGAGTGGGATTAATTTTATTGGCGAGTTGTTTAACGGCAGCTTGTGGTTCGCGTCAGAACAGCTTGGAGGATCCTGGTTCGCCAGACCGATGGGCAGACGATTTTAGCTTGGAAGAGGAAGCCCCTAATCCAGATCGTTCCTACCGAGCGGAGACTACTAACACCCTTTCGCGCGACAAGCTGGAAAGTGTCCTCGATCAAGGAATCGGGCATTTCTTAGGTCGATTAGAGGTGGCTCCAAAGCTTAGCGAACGAAGGCGTTTTGTAGGTTGGCGAATTCTCCACCTGAACCGTCTTGAAACAAGCCTTCGTCCCGGAGACGTTGTTGTTGCCGTTAACCAGCACCGCATTGAACGCCCTGGCCAAGTCGCGAAGCTTTGGACCAATTTAAGGAAAGCAGAAGTCATTCAAATTGATGCTCTCCGAGATGGTGCACCTTTTTCCGTAAGTTACGACGTCGTAGAATGACCTACTTCGTATTACCCATCGTTTTATTCGCGCTCTTGGGAAGTCAGCTCGGTGGTCGGTCGCCCTGACCAATCCACTCCCGTGTTATTCTAGTAGCGTGATTGCTTATCAGTCGATAACCGAAGCATTGGCGAACTGGAGGTCGGAACAAGGCCTCTCTCCTCTGACCGCAGTAGAGATTGCGCCATCGGTTACGCCTATCTGGCATGCTGCTCCACTAACAAAGCAGCCAGAAGACATGCCTCAGTCTTCTGATTCGCTTTCCGCTGGCGAAGACTTGGTTCACGCTGAAGACGCAGCTCTCCAGGACATCCTGGCTGA
>CAYPIX010000143.1:0-8007 GCA_964410875.1 uncultured Kofleriaceae bacterium | reverse complement strand
CTGTAAACACCCTTTTGGACAAGCCAAGTAATCACTTTGTTAGTCGCCGACTGTATTCGTTTAGAAACAGTATCGTGATTAGAGTTTATTGATTTAGCAATTTTACGCAGGCTGTGGTTCGGGCCTAGATAATACGCAGAGAAAGCAGTGGCTTCGAGTGTAGTCATCGAAGTAGCGCTCAGCGCCTTTGGGAGAGATTGAAGCCCACGCGATACAAGATCGATTTTTTTTTCGAGAGCATTTTTACGAAGACTGGTGATCGTTGCCGAGCTTTCGATAGCAAATTTATCTGAGACTGTACGAACTAGGTAAGCCTGGTTTCTACGTTTTAGCTCTTGGATGACATGAAGGAACTCTTCTCGATGGCGGTCGCTTGTAATGCCTTTTTGAATCACCTCAACTGCCCGGTTAACGTAGACGCCCGCTGTCTTCGTCGAGTATTTCATGACAGCCCCAATTTCCTTGAGGGTGAGCCGCGGGCTGTGAAAGAGGTACAGCTCAAGGGGGACGCGTAGCTTGCGATCAAGGGGGATTTGGTTTTCTGAAAGAACGCGCTCGGTTCTCGTGAGAACATCAACTATTGCTGGATGGTTCGGCTTTTTCCAAAGCTCCATGAAGTTCTCCAGGGGCTTTGATAGGGCGAGCTTTGCGGACTGCTCTGCTGTCCGGTTCTCGGGTCTTGTCTTTTCTTTTGTCTGTTCAAGGAAAGTCAAATAGGCGTGGAATGCGTTTCTGGTTTTGGGCATCTTGTAACGGGCCAGCATTCGTTTGGTGAGTCGTTGAAAAATTAGGGAGAAATTGGCTCGGGTGTACCCTGTCATTTCCGAGAGTTCAGTCATGGACATAGGAGGGTCATGAAAGAGAAATACCTCCACTAGCGCTCGACTCCTCGCAGGCACTTTTTCTGCGGGGTTGGCAAGAAAAAGAAGAATGCGCGATCGGTACAAACGCTGTCGCCGAGCAAGCGTGCTGTCTATTTCTTTTTGCTGAAGTGTTTCTTTTGTTGTATCGGTGCCCGCAAGTGCCCAGTCGTTGACTGACCCTCCATCTTCTCCGGCGTTTCTTCCTATGTCTTCATATAGGGCATCCTGTTTTTTCTTTCTGAGTTTCGCTGGCTTTTGCCAACCTTGCTGGCCGGCCCAAGAGAGAAACCGGACACGCCTGCTTGTGTCGAAACGGCGAAAGACTCCAAGGAGAGAAGCGTTGATTTCGTTGAGTACGTCTATGTCTTCATAGCCGGGGATGGGATTGCTACGAAACTGGCGATACAGGTATTGCTGCGCGGTACCTATTAAGACCACTTTGATTTTATCGAGGGTTTCTTTGTCCTCTTCTTGGCGGGCCCGATCAAGTAGGGGGTGGATTAGGTTCTTTTCAAAATCGGAATCTAAGACCGCATGGCCGAGACGGATGTTCTTGTCATCGGAGAACATGGAGACCGCCACGTCCTGATACAGCGCATCAAGCTGCAACTCAGGAGAATTCTGAGAGTCTGGGTCCGCAAAGACCGTACCTGGGAACAAAAGCAGCACCGCTGCGATAAAGACGGACTTCATAACGAACTCTAGGGAGACTAACTAGCAAGAGAACCCCCACCTCGCCACTCCTATATACGGTCGAGACTCAGTTATGGGTGTGTCGGAGCCGGTATTTAAACGTCGTCGGAAAACTCGATACGTCGCGGAACCTTATAAGGAGCAAGGTTCCTGGCACAGTGGTCGATGATTTCTTCTGGGTCGCACTTCCCGGTCGCGACCACCTTGGCAACAACAATGGAGCCTGTGAATGGCTCGCTAACCAGGCGAGCTTTGGCGGCGCGAATCTTGGGGAAGGTCTCTAAGCAGCCTTCGACTTCGCCAAGCGCAACGCGTTTGCCACCGATTTTTACAACATCGTCCTCGCGACCAACGAGGGTTAAACGGCCGCTCTTGTCCATTTTGCCAAGGTCGCCGGTGCGTAACCAACCGTCGTCGTCCATGCTGCCAATCTGGGGAAGAGCTGCCTTCTTAGAAACTTCCTCGTATGGGCCAATTTGCCGTTGTGCCAAAGTTGGACCCTTCACCCAGATAAGGCCCTTTTTTGCGCCGGTGATTGGGGCGCCCTTGGTATCGGTAATTTTGAGTTCGACCGGCTCGAGGACAGGACCAACCGTCTTGGGGCTTTTCTGCTTTAGATCCATCGCAACCACGCCTGTTTCCGTTGAGTGGTAACAGGACATCAGGTTGATTTCGTATTTCTCGGCCATGGCTTCCGCGACCTCAATATTGAGTGGCGCGCCTCCAGAGATGAATCGGGGGTTTTTAGCCTTATGGGGTTTGGCCGTAGGAAGTGTGGAAAGCTCGCCGTACATAAGCGGCGTGCCCGGAAGAATGTCGATGGTGTGATCGCGAAGAAGTTTGGCAACACGACGCGCAGAAATTTCTTCTTCGAGATACATGGTCGCCCCGGTAAGCAACGGCGGTAAGAAGCCCAAGTCCCAGCCGTACGCATGGTAGAGGGGGACAGCGACCAAAATACGTGACTCGTTTGTTACTTCGAGGGACTTGACTGCGATATTCGCAATGGTCTCGAGGTTACCCGGGGAGCGGACCACACCTTTGGGGTCGCCGAGGGAATCTGAGGTGAAAAGAATGATCGCGGCGTTAGGATCTTTGGGGGACTCACGCTTGAACACACTGCAGGTGAGAAGTGTTCCTTGAAGACGGCGACGGATTTCGGGAACTTCGTCTTCGCCATCAGGGGCGGGGGGAGTCGGCATAGCACCGGTCGCTTCGCTACCTCTTGGACGAGTGATAAGAGCTCGTAGAGGGGCGGCGGCCAAAATAAGCTCAAGCTCGCGTGTGCCGGTTGTCGGGTCGATGGGAATGACCACAGCACCTAGTTTCGACAAGGCTAGACCCAAGATGACAAAGTCCGGGACGTTCCCGAGCATGAGTCCGACCCATTCACCTTCTTTTATCCCCATGCTCTTGAACTCTTGAGCACGACGATCTACACGGTGGAGTAACCCGCGCCATGAGAGATAGTTGTCCCGATAAACCAGGGCTTTGTTATTGCCGCGGGCCTTTGCGGAGGTCTTGAGCCAGTCGTAAAGAAGCGTCATTGTTGGGAAGTAGAAAGTGGTCGGGGAGCAGAACGCTGTTCGGCGACTGCGCGGCGGGAATGTACCAGTCAGCTGGCAACACTACAACGGGACAATCCGTTCAGATGAGTAATTGCCCCCCGGGACACAGCTTTGGTGCGCTACTCGAGGTTTAGGATGGGATTTGCCCCGAATGGGGTGTCGAAGCGGATGGTGTAGCCAACGTTGAAGGAGAAGGTGTCGCCCCCGTTGTCCAACCCGAATTCGGCCGCAGTGAACTCATCTTGGGCCCCGGTATAAGCCGCGTAAGTCGGAGTGAGCGTGATGGCGTGCTGGCCGCGATCTCCAAGAAGAAATGAGACCGTCGCTTCAAAACGATAGCCCACGGCTAGGAGAACATCGCCGGCGTCTCCGTCTGGCTGGAGGAACCCTACGTGGACACCTGCAAATGGCGTCACCACCAAATTTCGTATGATGGGAATATCGTAAAAAAGTCCACCACCCAGATCGATGATGGTGAGCGGTTCGTCGCTAATCACATTGGTATCGCTTGCGGTCAGTGCAGCAATATTCAAGAACCCTCGGCTTCCGAAGCGAGAGCTGCTGCTAAATAGGAAATTGGAGACCACTTTAAGCTGCAGGCCATCACCAAAATTTTTCCCAAGTATATTCTCGCCCAAACCGAGGTTTCGTAGATAACCAAGCTCGGCTCCCAGTGACCATTTATAATCTCGGTTGGCATTCTGTTGTACGAACGCTGGCCCCGGGGGAGGTTGGAACCCCGAGCTCACATTCGTGCCGACCCCAGGATTTCCGCCCGTATTAGGATTCGGATTTGAAGGGGGCTGAAAACCACCGTTTCCATTGTTAGGGGGGAGGGGTTGCTGAGAGGCTGGAACTCGTTTGCGTAGCTCGAATATTAGGCCGTCGGTCTTTTGCGTGAGTTTGGGATCTGGGTTGTGGTTTCTGACCTGCTCGCATTGGACGAGCGCGTCTTGGTATCGCTCCAAGATGTTTAAGGCGAAGCAGAGGTTAAAGTAGTACCGACTGCTGGGATTAATCTCGATTGCGCGCCGAAATTTTTTGGACGCTTCAAAGAACTTCTCTTCTTTGAAAAGAGCTTTGCCTTCCTGATTGAGCGCTTCAGCCTGATCGGGTTGATTCTGCGCATGCGCGTCTTTTTCTCCCCAAGGGAACAGGGACCAGAATAATGCGCTGAAAATCAATAGTCTTAGATTCATGGAGTTTCTCGGACAACGGGCCTTGGACTGGCTTCGCGAGCAGATATTCTACCAACTTGCGTTATTTGTCGAATTCGCCCGGGCAAGTTTTGGCACCGGCGGAACTTTAGCAAAAGCGGCTTCAAGGACCATTCTCGCGACTGTGTGGGCTTTCAAATGCCACTCTAGAGGGTTCGCGAGAAGTACGGCCACGATGTAAACAGGCTTGTCGGCCGGGGCAAAACCTACAAACCACGAGAATCCACGGTATGGCTTTGATTGGCTCAGGCTCCCGGTTTTGCCGGCAATACTCATATCACCGAGAAAGCGTTTGCCACGAGGGTCTCTAAACCCCCCCTTTGCCGTTCCCGACTCTGTTGTGGCTACCATCATCTCGGCTACCGCTTGCGCGGTCGCTTTCGAGATAACCCTTTCATATGGCGCGGAAGTGACCTGTTGCACATGCCCATCAGGGTACACAACCCTTTCTACAAGCCTTGGGGTAGGGGCTAGCCCACCATTTGCGAATGTCGCTGTGAGTTGCGCCGCGCCAAGAACGGAGAGTTTGCTATGCCAAAACCCCGCGGCTGTTCGCGCTAGTTCAAGAGGCTCCTTGGGGACTTCAGCCCAACCAGCGGTCCAATCCACCGCAAACGGTGTCGTTTTGCCAAATCCCAGGCGCTCGGCCATTTGCTGTAACGAATTTGCCGAAAGATGCTGTGTTGCCAGGTTGGCGTAGATGCTGTTGATGGAACGACCTAGCGCCCCGCGGAGGTCATCGCAAAGTCTGTCAGTCTCAGGTTCCGTGAGGTGTTCTTTGTTGATTCCTCGCCAGCCCCCTCGGTAGCAGGCTGTGGTCTTTGCAGAGAGTCCCTGTTGTAAAAGTGCAGCCGTGGTTACCAATTTGAAAATTGATGCGGCCGGTGCCCAAGATGTTAGCGCGAGCGATGGCTTTTCTTCGGTTCCGTTTTCGCGGCCTGTGAGCGCGAGGATACGTCCGTCTAAGGACATGACTACGGCGGCAGCTTCTGGGGCTTTGGCTCGTTCCAGGGCATCTTCAACTCGAGTTTGAAGTTCCGCATTAAGGGTTAGCACTGCCTTCGCTTTGTCGTAGAGGCGAACGTGGTATTCGTCGTTTTTTAGGAAGGCGGAGTCAATAGCGATTTCTCCGTTGAGAAAGTCATCACCGACCCGCAGCGTTCTTTCATTCGATGAGGCCGGCGTTGCATTCGCCGTAGCGCGAGTCTCGGGAAACCGCTCAATCGTGAGGAAGGCGACTATTCCGAAGAACACGAACGCTGGAGGGAGCCATTTTTTGCGCTGCTGCCGGGTCATTGCGTAAGAAAGCAATTGTGTCTTCTCAAAGGAACGAAGGCAAAAAAGTGGTAGGCTTCCAACGAATTATGGGAGCACTTCCATTCGCGCTGGATTTAAACCAACTAGCCAGCCATCCGGATATTGGTAAGACCTTTCTCGATAACCCGAAGGTTCAAGAAAGCGCGACGTCGGCTTTCAAGACCACAATGGACTTACGGGATAGCCATCAAATTGGTTTCTTTGAATTGGCGGATGACATAGAGCTTGCCCGGAAGAGTTTGCGTGCTGCCGAGAACTTATCCACAGAAATAGATACGTTGGTCGTACTAGGCATTGGCGGATCAAGCCTGGGGCCGCAAGCACTTTACCGTTCACTTACGCGCCCCTTTACCGAAGTAAAACGCCGGGGCAAAGGCATGCCGCGTCGGCTCTTTTTTCCCGACAATTCAGATCCTGAAACACTTAAAGCACTACTTACTATATGCGAGCCAGGGAGCACGGTCTTTAACGTGATCACAAAATCTGGTGGCACCGCGGAGACAGCCGCGCAGTTCCTTGTGGTGTTCGACTGGTTGGAGCAGGCTCTTGGGGACAGGGCGCCAGATCATCTGATCATAACGACAGATCCTAAATCAGGAACCATGCGAGAGATCGCAAGGGACAAATCCATTTTGAGTTTTGAGGTCCCCCCCAGTGTGGGTGGGCGTTTCTCGGTTCTGTCGGCCGTTGGATTGGTGCCAGCAGCGCTGGCCGGTCTAGATGTCCTGGGGCTTCTAGAGGGGGCACGGAAGGTGCGCGATCTCGTTGTCTCTAGCGATAAACTTGATGAAAACCCGGCCCTCCTTCTGGCCGCATTGCTTCACCACCACGATCGTGAGCACCAGCGTAGGCTTCTAGTAATGATGCCGTATCTTGATGCGATGTATCCGGCGGCAGATTGGTTCCGGCAGCTCTGGGCTGAGAGTCTTGGAAAGAACGAGTCCACAGGCCCGGTGCCGATCGCGGCGCGAGGCGCAACGGATCAACATTCGCAACTGCAACTCTACGCAGAAGGGCCAGACGACAAGGTCTACCTTTTTGTTACAGCGAAAGAGCGTGGGGTTGAGGTTGCGATTCCTAAGGTGGATAGCCTTAAGGCTTCAGGATTCGACTACCTTGCCGGGCACGGGTTGGGAGAGTTAATTGATGCCCAACTTCGCGGCACTATGGCCTCGCTTGCAGTACGGGGTCGACCGCAGGGACTTTTGGCTCTTGACAGAGTCGATGCAGAGAGCGTTGGCGGATTTTTTATGTTGATGCAGGCAGCGACGGCATTTGCTGGACCGCTCTACGGTGTTAATCCTTTTGATCAGCCAGGTGTAGAAGAAGCAAAGCGGTTTGCCTTTGCTGGTTTGGGACGGGCAGGTTACGAGAAAGAAGCAACCTTGCTGAATACACCCGTTTCGAAAGATTCCAGGTACTACTTTGAATGAAATTTTTCGAGGATGCTGTCTCGCTATCGCCGGGAGTTTGGTATTGGGATGTGCGGGTCGAAACCGACCGAAACCCATCGTTCCTACCGTTTCCAAGGGAAGCTGTGCTGATCCTGCAAGGGATGGTGTCGTTACGGAGAAGCCTTCGATCACCCGAGCGGACTACGATCTGAACGGAGATGGTGTCCTAGAAGCTGCCGCAGCAGATAAAAACGCCTGCGACGAGAAGAATAATTGCTATTGGAATTTGTTTCGCAAAGCCCATGTTCAAGGCACGAATGGGCAGAGTTGCTGGCGCTACATCGGCACCATAGAAGGTGAGGCCATGCGCCCCCAGAACACGACCGGCGAAGATCGATATCTAGATGTTCGTGGTTGGTGGCGTTTATCTAGTCCGGAGCGGATGGTTCTGTCCGAGTATCGGTTTCGCGACGGCGTGTACGAGCTAGCGGATTCGATGCTCTGTAAAGCGATGGATGGAGAAGTCCTTCAATGCACTGCTTCTGTTAGGTAGTACGTGATATTATATAGATAACGGGAGTGGCTTTGAGCGAGGCTGGTCGAGACAAGACGGTTGTTACCGTCATTAGTAAAATTTCTGAGAAGCCGGTTTGTAAAGAAGCGGCTTTGGTCGTGATTTATGGTCTCGATCTGGGAAAGAAATTTAACCTGGATAGAGAATCCATCGTGATGGGTCGCTCTTCCAAGGCGGACATCCAAATCGACCAAGAAGCCATTTCTCGAAACCACTGCAAGGTTTCTATGACTGGCGCAAACATCGTCATAAAGGATCTAGGTTCAACGAACGGTACCTACGTCAACGATGAACAGGTAGAGGAATACGTTCTTCGAGATGGCGATTTCGTCAAGGTGGGCCGGTGTATCTTCAAGTTTCTGTCGGGTGACAATATTGAGA
>CAYPIX010000142.1:0-8084 GCA_964410875.1 uncultured Kofleriaceae bacterium | reverse complement strand
CATCGTGAGCCCAAATACGTCCAGCATTCGAGGCGAATACCGGACACTTCAGCTTATCGGAAACCGGACACTAAAGAAAAACGCTGACACGTAAAAGTCGCATAATTGATATTATGTAAACTTTGTGCGGGCTGGCGGGGATGCCGAAATGCCAGCAGCCGAAATTCCTGGTTTAGGATTGGCTGCTGCTATTCCAGCTCATTCCATTTTGAGATGGTAGAGGTTCCTCCAACGCCGTCCGGGGTGGCCCAGCCGAACATGGCGAACTCTGACCGTGTGCCGTCGCAATCTAAGTCGCCCATTGCAGAGGCCATAAACCCGTCCGTCAGGCCGGCCGGCTGCCCGGTGACGCCAGGGTTCGAAAGGCGTATGTAGCCATATGCGTAATAAGCTGGGTCTTCGACGGAAAACTGTAGAGCCTTCTTGTAGATTCGATTTGCTGGATGGTCCCATAGGCTTGATCTGGGCTCACATTTTTCGGTAGCGTTCGGGAAGTTGCTCACAGCACAGCAAGAATTTGCCGCGCCGTACACTATTGCATGTCCCGTGCTTAATCCGAGACGAGTCGCCGCGGCGCCGTTGTAACCGCCGCTTGCTCCAAAAAATCCGGGAAACTGCGGCGCGACGGGCGTGAGGGTTTTGGTGCCGTAGTTGGGTTCCATATAATACGCGCGGGCTCCGTCGTAGATGCGTTTCACGAACGTCTTGGCTTCCGAGGTCTTTGACTTTCGAATGTATTTATCAAACGCGGGAATCGCCACGGACGCCAGGATGCCGATGATGGCTACGACAATCATCAGCTCTATAAGCGTAAAACCGTGTTGTTGGTTTGCCCGCACCCCACCTTGATTGTACTTCCCTTTTGAGCGGGAGTACATTGAACTCTTTCACGGAAAGCCCTCTTCCTACATGTAAGCGTAGAGTGTTACTCTTCTCCGCGCGCATGAAGACAAAATTCAAGCTTCTCGTTCTCGTTGGTTGCACAGTTTTTGCGTGTAGCAAAAAGGAGACGCGTCAACAAAATGACGCAAACCCCAGCGTTGAATGTAAAGAAAACACTGACTGCAGAACCGGTTGGTATTGCCTAGCGGGAGCTTGCGCTAGCGGAACACCGAGGACCATTGCCGAAGATCCTGGTAATGCGGTCAATGCGGAAAAAATCAAAAAGCACGTCGAAGAGATCGGCAAAGACGCTGCAGCTCGGGGGCAGAAAGTCCTTGATCTGTAGGCTCTGCTCATGAGGTGTTTGCTACGGCTAGGTTCAATCACGGAACCGGTAGCCTGACTTGTTTCAGCGGTAAATACTGGTCTACCCTTCCGGCTATGCGCAAACGCCTCGCACTGTCAGCTTTGATTGTTTTCGGATGCGGAGGAAGTGTTCCGCCCTCTTCCGTTGCTACGCCGAAAATCACTATAGACGAAACTCGAGACGCTCGGGTCTACGTGAGCAAAGCTCGTGATGGCTTATCAGTCACGGTCGTTCCCATTGTTTCAAGCGATAACTCAAATTACTTATTGCAAGTTCGCGGGGGAAATAGCGAGGTCGACGGTATGGTCCTCGCCGCCCAGACCAAGGGCGATGGGTATAGAGGGTATGCGACAACACTCCACGGAGAGGAGTTCTGGTTGTTGGCGGAGCAGGAAGACAGACGGTCGACACAGCTAAAACGGTTTATTACCTTGCCGGAGGACGTTCGCAAGAAATTCCCGGTGTCGTTGTCAGAGCCCAAGTCCGCCGCGGTGAATAAAAAAGACGTCCTTAAGACCCACTTTGCGCAACGTTCCGACGGGACGTTGGAGAAGTTACAGGGCTGGAACGGTGAGGAACGAAAAGCTAGGAATGACGCTAAGCTTGCGAAGATCGCCGAGGACGCCAGTAAACAGTGTGGCAAAAAAATCAACGCTGTCATTGACTGGAGCAGCGTCGACGACGAGAAGTTAAAGACACTTAGTATTTACGGGTACTGCGAAGAAGGTGTCGATATCTTTGAGCGACTTTGTAAACGGTTCCCCGATATGTCTTCCCAGCTTGGAGAGGTGACTGAGCTCACCTGTTCGTTCCAGCCTTCGCAGGCTGGTCTCAAAAAACAAGGCGCAGGTTATCTTTGGGAGCCTGTAGAATCCAATGCACGGGAGAAGGCGTGGTCCACTGCGGTCCCCCTGTTTGGCTACGACAAGTTAGTGGCCAAAGGGAAAAACGGGCTGACTGTTCTGGTAGACACAGGAGTAGAGCCCGAAGATGTTTTCGCCGGAAACGGCAATGAGCTGCGGAAACAGCGACGCCTCGACCGTAATAATCTTTTCGGTGGGACGGTGACTGCAGGCCTCGCCCATCGCGGTACGACTTGGAGTCTGCGGTGTGGGTCTAAAGATCAGGAGCTCAAAGAACTGTCCCGAAAAGAGAAGGACGCATTTCTAAAAAAAGCCACACTCAAAGAGTCGAGCTTTCATCGGGAACCTCTTTATCTAGCCCGTGACTCTAAGGGCACCTACTACTTTGTGGACGGGCTCATAAAGAACAAAGGAGGCAAAGATTATCGTGTCTACATCGGACGCAAAGGGGCGGCTAAACTCACGGCGTTGAAAGATATTGTTGATGACAGCGAGGGGCTGATTTTCGAAACCAAGAAGGGCGATCTCCGGCTCCTTGTCGACAAGGTGGATGGCCGTATCTCCGACGAAGCGGCATGGGTAAACGGAAACAAGCGGAAGCCACTTAAAGTTCTGCCAATAGCAGAAAACGGACGACTAATTTTCGAAGAGCTAGGTGTCTATGACGGTGTGGACTGGGGCACTATCTGCGACATCTGAGTGCTTGTAAAATCTAGCCGTTGGTATGTGCTCGATTTGATGAGGGTTTGAGGGCGCATGACCGCTTTGCCCCTCGCGGGTAACGTGTTACCAAGTCGTCACCTATGTTGCGTCATCGAGCTGATCTGAAAACTCTCGCATATATGTTTGTCACGACCTCTCTGCTCCTTTGGCAGTGGAATCGTGACGAGTTTTCAGTCCCCCTCTTTATCGCTGCGATGTTGATGGCGGTTTCAGTTTCTGTGATTAGCCACAACCATAACCACCTTCGTATCTGGAAGGCCAAGTGGCTGAATGCCGCAACCGATTACTGGATTACCTGTTTTTACGGCTTTCCAACCTTTGCGTGGATTCCGACCCACAATGCCAATCACCATAAGTTCAACAATCGCGAAGGCGATTACACCATTACGTATAGAGTTTCTGAAAAAAACAACCTGTTTACATTGCTGAGCTACCCAACGATTAGCTCCTATTGGCAGCAGCGCCCCATTCGCGACTTTCTAAAGCATAACTACCGCAACAACCGGAAACGGTTTTGGTATTCCATGAGCCAGTACGCGGTGTTGGTTGCATTCATTGGGACAGCGCTTCTAATTGACTGGAAGAAAGCCCTGCTTTACGTCGTAGCGCCACAGCAATTCAGCCTCTTCGTGGTTTTGGTCTTCAACTACATTCAGCACGTACATTGCGATGAAGAATCGGAATGGAATCATTCTCGAAATAATGTTGGTTGGGCTATGAACGCTTTTCTTTTCAACAACGGATACCACACCATCCACCACATGAAGCCGGGGCTTCACTGGTCGCAAACCAAGGCGGCCCATCAAGAGATCGCTCACCACATCGACCCCTCTCTTCAGGACAAGAGTTTCTGGTGGATGCTTCTCAGTACCTACGTTCTAGGTCCCATCTTTCCAAAGCTGGGTTCCAAGTCGATGCGGTTGGCAAGGATAGAGCGAGAGCGTGCCGATCAGGCTGGTGGCCCAGAAGGCCGGGCGGCAGCCGCTTAAGCTATTCGGTTTTAGCCGCAAGCTCGCGCTTGGCCAGCTTGGTTACATACACCGTAACAAGAATGGTTGCGAGCAGTCCTACGCCTAGCATCGCCCACTCAAGCCCTGAGCGCCCTCCTCCGCCCGAAGCTACTTTGGCGCCGTCGCGACCAAGCATTCCCAGGTACACGTAAAGAAAGGTTCCCGGCAACATGGCGAGCCAGCTTATCGATAAATAGGGCCAGAACCGGACCGGGGTCAAACCAAAAAGGTAGTTCGACATACTGAAAGGAATTGCCGGAGATATCCGGAAGAGCCCGACTATTTTCCAGCCGCCCTCCTCGACCGCCCCCTCGATAGCCGCATAGTTTTTTGACTCTCCTGCCCACCTCTCCACCCGATTTCGAAGAAGAGTCCGCGCCAGTAAGAATGCAAGGCCAGCACCCAAGGTGGAACCCAGCGAAACCGCAACAACGCCTTTCCAGAGACCAAAGGTCGCTCCAGCAGCCAGGGTTATAAGGGAACCAGGGATGAAGAAGAGGCACGCCGCGACGTAAAATGCCACAAATAGCAATAGGCCAAAGGGGCCGGCTTCCTTGGCGTATTCTGTGAGTATCGTCAACCAGGAGGCTACCGGGAGTAGCCGAACTAGGAAAATCAGCGTCGCAAGTAATAGAAGGCCGAGGAGAATTCCACGGTTCTTTTTTAGAAACGCAATCATAGGGAGACCTGCTATGATTCTACGTAGTGAGCGTCAGACGGTTCCGGTCTTTGCTTAAAAATACTTGGTGGCTTTGGCTGATCTTCGTTACTTGCGGGGTCGTACTTGGCCTTGTCGCTGGCAAAATCGCCCTTACGATGCTGCCAATTTGCGTGTTTACTTTCTTTTGGTTCGCTTATCTCCGCTACGACGATGACGGCAACCCTCGAGGCGGCGAATAGGTTCTTACGTAGCCTTTACGTATCCGCGCTGGTGAGCTTCTCGCTGTGCGAGGTCGAGGTCATGGTCGACCATGATTTCAACCAGCTTTTCTAGGCTCGTCTTTGCTGTCCAGCCAAGCTCTTTTTTGGCTTTGGATGCGTCACCAAGAAGAAGGTTGACCTCTGCTGGGCGGAAGTATCGAGGATCGATTTCCACGTGCTCTTCCCAATTTAGATCTAGTCGTTTGAAAACCAACGCTAGAAACTCTTTTACGCTCTGGGTTTTTCCTGTCGCTAACACAAAATCATCTGCTTTGTTGTGCTGGAGCATTTGCCACATTCCCTCTACATAGTCCTTTGCATAGCCCCAGTCGCGTTTTGCGTCTAGGTTGCCCAGGTAGAGTTTTTTCTGGATGCCCACTTTGATTCGTCCAGCGGCACGAGTGATTTTTCGAGTGACAAACGTTTCGCCTCGACGCTCTGATTCGTGGTTAAAGAGGATTCCATTGCAAGCGAACAAGTCATAGGACCGTCTGTAGTTTACGGTTTGGTGGAACGCGTATACTTTTGCGCAAGCATAGGGAGATTGTGGGTTAAACGGCGTGGACTCGTTCTGTGGAGTGCCAAGTACGTCGCCGTACATTTCACTGCTGGAAGCTTGATAGACTCTGACGGATTTCTGTTTGTTAAGGATGCGTGCGGCTTCAAGGATGTTAAGTGTTCCGACACCAACCGTTTGAAGTGTGTAGACCGGTTGGTCAAAAGAAACTCGAACATGGCTCTGTGCGCCGAGGTTGTAAATTTCGTCTGGCTGGATTTCTAGTACCAAGTTGGTGAGAGCTTGTCCGTCGGTTAGATCGCCGTAGTGAAGCAGCAGATCTGGGCTCTCGTGCCTGTCTTGGTAGATATGGTCAATTCGTTCTGTGGAAAACGTACTGCTTCGGCGAACAATGCCGTGAACGGTGTATCCTTTTTCGAGGAGTAGCTCTGCGAGGTAGCTTCCGTCTTGCCCGGTAATTCCTGTGATAAGTGCAGATTTAGCCATTTGATTCTTGTCCTTTATTGGGAACGCAGTGTGCCGTTTTCTCTCTCCTTGAGAAATGCGGCGTAAGTTGAAACCAGCCCCTGTTCCAGTGAGGTTGAAGCCTGCCAACCCATAGACTTCAGTTTTTCTACATTGGAGACCTTTACCGGAGTTCCGTCTGGTTTGTCGGTGTCAGTTAGGATTTCACCTTGAAAACCTACAGTGTTTGCAACTTGTTTAGCCGCTTCCATGATGGATACGGCATGTCCTGTTCCTACGTTGACCCAGGATGGCGGATCCTCCGCCGCGAGAAGGTGGACGACAGCGTCAGCTAGGTCGTCTACGAAGAGAAACTCTCTCTTGGGCGTTCCTGTCCCCCAGATGGTCACCGAAGGTGCTCCAGCCTCCTTGGCTTCGTGAAACCTCGCTATCAGTGCTGGCAGGACGTGGCTGTTCCACGGATGGTAGTTGTCTCCAGGGCCGTAGAGGTTTGTCGGCATGGCTGAGTAGAACAAACTGCCATGTTGTCGCCTGTAGTACTCACAAAGTTTGAGGCCGACTATTTTTGCCAGAGCGTACGCCTCGTTCGTAGGTTCAAGGGGGCCGCTCAGAAGAGACTCCTCAGCAATCGGCTGTGGAGACTCCCTTGGGTAAATGCAAGTGCTGCCAAGGAATAAGAAGCGCTCGATTGATGCCTCATGAGCCGCTCGAATGGTTGCCAATGCCATGGACGCGTTTTCCGAAAGGAAATCTACTGGGTAGTCCCGGTTGGCGAGGATTCCGCCTACCTTGGCCGCGGCAAATACCACAGTTGTCGGTTTGTGTTCGGCGAAATACGAAGTGACCGCACGATAGTCTGTAAGGTCTAGTTCGTTTCTATTCGCGACGAGCAGGTCCACGTCGTCATTCGCCAGCCGTCGACAGATGGACGAACCGACCATGCCGCGGTGACCCGCGACAAAGATCTTTGTACGCTTACTGCTCAATGTCGTGCCCGACCTATGGGATCGCCGGTTCGATACCCAGTTCTGTCAGGACACGATCGCCGCCCAAGACGTCCAAAGTCCAAAGTACGTAGCGGATATCTGTATTGATAGTTCTGGTCACAGCGGGCATGAACAACCAGTCTGAAGCCATGGCTTCGTAGTTGCCGTCGAATGCAAGACCAACGAGCTCCCCTTTTGCGTTCAACGTCGGAGAACCAGAATTTCCGTTGGTGATGTCTGTATTCGAAAGGAAGTCGACTGGCAACTTGCCGTTTTCAGCGTACCGGCCATAGTTTTTCGAGTTGATTGCCGCCACGACCTTCTTCGGCGCGTTGAACGGGGACTCTCCGGTGTGCTTCTTGACGATCTGGCTCGCATAGGTAAACGGCGTGTAGACATCATCCCTTGGTGACGGTGCGTAGCCCTTTACAGTTCCGTAGGTGACTCGAAGAGTGCTGTTAGCGTCTGGCGAGATGGGCTTTCCAGACCTTCGGAGTCCTTTAATGTATTCAGGTCGCAGCAAGAGCATCTCTCCCTGGTATGCGTCGTCGGCTTTTTCCCGCTCGGCTAATTCTTTGCGCAGTAGAAAGGCCGCTTGAATAAACGGGTCCTTTGAGCGTTTCAAAGTGGATTCTTTTGCCGTGCGAAGCAGTTTGATTCGCTGCTTGGCGTTCTCTAGACTTGTCTTCTTGTACATTTTAGCGAGAGTCGCTGCCACGCTTGCCTCGTCTACGCCTCCCTTGGTGAAGGCCGAGACGACCTGGGGGCGGTCGGCTTCGGGAAGGCGCAACGCGCGTCGGATGGCAGTTGATAGAAGGGCTTTGTCAAGCTCGCGGTCGTAACGTCTGTCTAGTGAGTTAAACGAGGCTTCGATTCGTTTCCAGTTTCGTTTTTGAACTTCCGGGGCCCGATCGGCGTCTGGCTTTTTCCGTTCCATGGCTACGTGGACAATGGTTTCAGCCACGGAGAGAAGCCGGCTGTATCGTGCGATTTCCCCTAGCGCCGCGTCGTGCTCTCGGCGTTTGGCGCGCTTGTCTTGGAGCTCGTCCATTTTTGAAATCGAAGCGCCAATGGAAGCCAGTTTTGGGTTGGCAGCTACAGCGTCGGCCAATTCGGCTTCGGCCCGGGTTCGTTGCTCAAGGAGCCCGCCTTTTTCTAGGCCTTCGAGCATTCCCTGGTACTTCTTCTTGTAGTTGTTGAGGCCCCTGATCCAAGGGGTCGCAACCAGGCGGCGTGCTGGGTTGTCCTTTGTGGCCTCGTCTATGACCGCCAGGTATTCGTCGAATTGCTTAATGCTCCTCGGATAGAGCCAGTCGACGCTGTTTTTTGCGGTTTTTGCGGTGGCTAAGC
>CAYPIX010000141.1:0-8084 GCA_964410875.1 uncultured Kofleriaceae bacterium | reverse complement strand
GTATCACACTGAGTAGCAATTTTTTCTACACGGATCGTCGGCAGCTGGTCGTCCTAAATCAGCAGTCTCAAGACCCAAACGTTCAAGGTATGAACGCAGCCGTTGACATTGAAAATGCCTATTCTAACCGCGGCTATGGGCGGTCTTTTGGTGTCGAGTCTCTGCTCCGAGTGCAAAAAGACAATTTCTTTGGCTGGATTTCCTATACGTTGTCCCGAGGTGACCGGGTAGACAGCGGAGAAATACCGCGCCGATTGTTTTCCTTCGACCAAACCCACAACCTAGTTACCATCGGAAGCTATAAGTGGGGGACTTGGGAATTTGGCGGACGATTTCAATTGTCGACCGGAGTGCCGGATACCCCGGTGCTAGGTTCAATCTACCTTTCCGACTTCAACGTTCACGTTCCAGTAAACGGGGAACCCAATAGTACTCGGTTCCCCACAGCTCACCAGCTAGACATCCGGATCGACAAAAAGTGGCAATTCAAAAACTGGAGTTTGTCCGCATACCTCGATGTCACCAACGTATACGCAAATGCTCCGGTCCTCGCCTTCGACTACAACTTTGACTTCTCAGAGCGAGAAGAAATAACCGGCCTACCCTTTCTCCCCGCAATTGGAATTCGAGGAAGCTTTTGATGATTGTTTCTAAACCGACTACTACTGTTTTTTTGTTTTTAGCGTTTCTACCCTCCTGTTCCGATTTTTTATCGCCCGCTGAGTTGGACCGACCGCAATTAGTTGGAATTCGTGCGACCCCCACGACTGTTCCTCCAGGAGGAACAGCTCAGCTAGAAGCGCTCTTTCTCGGACCGGAAGGTGAAATGTCCCCCGACTCTATTACGTGGCAAGCCATTGCCCCCGGTCCCGGCCAGGCGACTGTTGGCCAAGTAAACAGCTCAGGTGCTACCGCGTCTTTTTTAGCGCCAGCTTCAGTGAACGAACCCACAATAGCGAGTGTGGAAGCAACCGCAATGTTTGGCCAAAAAATGATAGTGGGAATCAAAGGGGTTGGCGTTGGCGTTCCCCTCTCGGGCCAGAACCCAGTGGTTGGCCAACTCACCTTGGACGGTGCTCCCGTCGGAACCGTACCAGCGACTATTACCCCCAATGCGACGCTCGAGCTCGCAGTCGACGTCACTCCAACAACCGATGACACAACATACTCCTGGTACACAACAGCTGGCGAAATTGAGCAATTCAGAAGTCGAGAAGCCGAGCTAGTTGTGAAGGAGGAACCTCCCACTCCATCATGGCTGTTCGTTGTTGTACGTGATGGCCAGGGTGGAATCGACTGGCGCGGAGTCGAGCTAACTCCCCAGTAATTTCCTCCTTAATGTCTAGGCATCACAGGGGTTGCTGCGTTGCCGTGTGGCTCTGGCGTGAAGTGAGACAGCGCCAACACAAGACCTACCAGGGTAACCACTGCACCAGTTGCCAGGACCCAAAGCAATTGATCCCAAAGGTACTCACCGCGACCGTCACTTCGTTCTAGAAACGAGAAATCCATGGACGCGATGATAGCGAAGACTCGTCCTCTGGGCTAGGGGGTAAACTTCTTTAGACCGGTCTTTACAATGTGCTGGTAGTAGTCTTTTCTCGGTATACCCGACGCCTTTGCCTTAGCAAGCTCTTCATCAACCAGGACCTTAAATTGACTTACCGGACGCGCGCCGGAGAGGAAACGTCCGTTTATGTAAAACGCCGGGGTACCTAAGACGCCCACTTTTTGCAATGCAGACTGGTCTTCCCTCACGATCTTTGGACAGTCGCTTTCCATGTCCTTTTTCATTTTAGGAATCTTAAGGCCTGCCTGTCGACCGAGTTTGATCATATTTGCCTTGCTCAGATCTCGCCCGGCCTTGAAGCCACGGTCCCAAATCAGGTTGTACATTTTTTTAAACTTGCCCTGTTTGTGTGCCGCACATGCAGCGTGAGCAGGAATAGTGGCTGACTGTGGATGAACAACAAAGTGGCGATACACAATACGGATATCACCTTTGTAGTCTTTAAGAAGCGTGTCCATCGTTGGCCGTGCCCTTTCACAGAACGGACATGCAAACTCACTCGCTTTAACTACCGTAACCCAAGCATTCTTTGCGCCGACTGAGGGACGCCCCGTAACTCCAACCGAATAAACCGCATTAGGATCTGGTCTAGGGCGCGTTGGCAGTCTCCTTGGCACTCGATTGGCTTGCGTCTCCAATTTGCCTAGGCGTTCTTCATGAGCTTCGACCCGTTCGGCCAAAACGACCGATGCACCGTCGTCATCAGACATCGCCTCAATTTTGTCCTCTAAATAGTCCACTCGCTTTTGCAGCTTGGCAACTTTGCTTTTCTGGCTTCCTCCGCAGCCTACGAGAGCCACAACCAAAAACGCGACGAGGTTTGGTGCATTCATCGAGCGTAAGATTGGCAGCGAATATGGTACGAAGCAAGCGAAAGCCATGCAGGATTTTGAATGGATAGTTGTTGTCATCCCTGTGGTAAGCGCACTAGTTGGGTGGATCACCAACGTGGTTGCAGTAAAGATGATGTTTAGTCCCATCGAATTCGTGGGGCTACCGCCGTATCTGGGTTGGCAAGGAATTGTTCCCGCCAACGCCAAGGACTTCGCGGGAAAAGCTGCTCAGCTGATTACGGGCAAACTGGTCAACCTGCAAACGGCCCTTTCTTCCTTCAACTCCCAGGACTTTGCGTCTGGCCACCTCGGCTCCGCAATTGATTCACAAACCGAAGAGATTCTTGGCGAGTTCGACGCTCGTATGACTGCCGCCGGCAACCCGCCCCTTGCGGATCAACCTAAAGCGGTGATTCGAAAACTACTCCGCAAAGAGATAAGCGATATTTCCACCCAACTTCTGGACGAAGTCAGCGCAGATGTAGACTCCTATATCGACTCAGTTCAGATCGTGATGGACGCGGCCGAGAAAGACAAAGAACTCATAGGGCAAATTTTCCAAGAAGTCGGCGACTCTGAGTTCGAATTTGTCAGACGGTCGGGTGGATACTTTGGTCTGCTTTTCGGCATTATCCAAATGGTCGCCTGGCTGCTGTTTCCCATTTGGTGGGTGCTTCCACTATTCGGGTTTTTCGTGGGCTACGTAACCAACTGGCTGGCTCTAAAACTAATTTTCGAACCCGCTAAGCCTACGAAGGTCGGCCCTTGGGTCTTGCAAGGGCTTTTTCACAAACGTCAACAAGAGGTATCCGTTAAGTTTGCAACGCTTATTTCTGGAGAAATCCTCAACCCCGAAACCATGGTCCAGCACATCATGGATGGTCCTGGCGGCAAAAAAATCATGGACAGCCTTACAGTGAAAATTGGCAATCTTCTTGCCAAATACCGAGAAAACCCCATGTTCAGTATGGCGATTCCGGCCAACGAGTGGAGCGCCATTGAACAGGAAACAATCGCTCGCGTTCGTGAAGAAATACCAAAACCGGGCGGAATTCTGTACGCCTTTACAGCAGGTGCTTTCGATATTTTCAAAAATCTATCGGAAAGCATGGCGCAACTAGACTCGGAAACATTCGAAAGTGTTCTCAGGCCATCCTTCCAACAAGATGAATGGAAGTTGATTTTGGCAGGCGGCATGCTTGGCTTGGGTGCAGGCGTGCTTCAGGTCGTATTTTTGTTTGGGCAGCAGCTAGGATAGGAGTTGACAATGAGCAACCAGTGGATGATCTATGGCGCCAACGGTTACACCGGGCGCCTTTGCGTGCAAGAAGCGATTCGACGTGGTGAAAGACCTATATTGGCCGGCCGAAACGAAGACGCCGTATCATCACTAGCAAATCAATTCAGCCTCCCGCATCGTATTTTCTCACTTTCGGATGAAGGGCTCGCAGGGCACTTCGATGGTGTGCATACAGTGCTGCATTGCGCTGGCCCGTTTTCACATACGAGTCGGCCGGTTTTAGAAGCCTGTCTAAAGGCAGGTACACACTATGTCGATGTGACCGGTGAGATCGCAGTTTTTGAAGCGTGTCGACGAGCTCACGGCGATGCCATGGGAGCCGGAATTGCCGTCTTGCCTGGCGCGGGCTTTGACGTCGTACCCAGCGACTGTCTTGCAAAAACCTTAGCTGAAAGGCTGCCGTCTGCAACTCACCTCACACTAGCATTCGCAAACTCTGGTGAAAGCGGTTTTAGCCATGGCACGGCCACTACAATGGTTGAAAACCTAGGGGCTGGAAGCGCTGTCCGAGAAGACGGTAAAATTCGGGTCATAGGTGCCGGTTCTCGGCAAAAACCGATCCCATTCCGCGACAAACGTCGCGAGGGAGTGGCAATTCCGTGGGGCGATATTTCTACCGCTCACCACTCGACCGGAATACCAAACATCGAAGTTTATATGGCTGTTCCCAGTCGTATGCGAAAAGCAATGAAGATTTCGGGGCACCTCGGGCCCATTCTACAGTCCAAACCGGCCCAGTGGGCTCTCAAAACCCTGGTCGATAAAAACGTCACCGGGCCAAACGAAGAGGCTCGAAAAAGCTCTAGAACTCAGCTTTGGGGACAGGTAGCCGACGAGACCGAAACCGTTTCGGCAACTCTCGAAACACCAGAGGGATACACGATAACCGCTCGGGCTTCCGTCGACATCGCGTTGCGTATCCGAAACAACGAATTAGGTCCGGGATTCCATACCCCGTCGACAGCGTTTGGCGCTGACTACATCCTCGGTTTCGACGGATGCAGTCTAGAGTTTGACGCCTGACCCTGTTATTTCGTTAACGTGTATAGAAACTGAACATCGCGCTCGCTGCCGCGCAGTTGCAAGAAGTCTGAGCCAACGCAGTACTCCAGGTCTTCGTTCTCGTCGTGAGTCAAGGTAACCGTATTGGCGGTAACAGCCCAGGTCCCTTCGGTATCGCCGCCTGCGAAGCTTGGTCCTACACATTCACAACCTGTAGCGATGTCGCCGGAGCACTCATCGCCCAATTCCTGACAGGACGCCGGAGCTGGTTCAGGCAAACACTCCACGGGAAAAACCTCGGTCGTAGTAAACTCCGCCTCGAACTCAAACGAATACGTCATATCCGCACGAAACGTCGTCGCCCCTGTGATCGACAAGCCCGATACGGTTTGCGTGCCGGTCGGACAGTCGTTTAAAGGCCCCAGATCCACATCTGCATTTGAAAAAGTCCAGGTTCCCTCAAGCTCGCCCCCGCATGCCTGAAAACTCTCCAGCGTCGCGATGGTTGGCTCGTCGTCTCCCCCTCCGCAAGCAAGACAGAAAAGCAACGCGAGTCCAAGTGTTTTTCTCATAACTCCAGTCTACTTGGCGGCAACCGACTAACTCAAATAAACAACTAGTGCAAAATGACAGTTTTATTGGAGCAGATGAGAATTCTGTCTTCAAGATGCCAGCGGACTGCATTAGAAAGCACGTTGCGCTCAATATCCCGGCCTTTGCGCACCAGATCTTTGGGCCGATCACGATGAGAGGACCGGATTACATCCTGCTCAATAATCGGCCCTTCGTCTAAATCCGTCGTTGCGTAGTGCGCCGTGGCTCCAATCAGTTTAACTCCCCGTTCCGCTGCTTGGTGATAGGGCCTTCCACCGACAAAGGCGGGTAAGAAGGAATGGTGAATATTGATAACGCGGCCGGCATATTTTTCGGTAAAATCTGCACTCAAGATCTGCATGTAGCGGGCAAGCACGATGAGGTCTACCGACTCCTTTTCTATGAGTTCGATTTCCTTCCGCTCTGCTTCTTCCCTAATATTTTTGTTGTTGGGAATATGGTGGTAGGGGACCCCGAACTGCTCTGCTACATGTTTCAGATCTGGGTGATTGCTGACAACAAACGGAATGTCGCAAACCAGTTCGCCGCTCCGGTGGCGGAGCAACAAATCGTAAAGACAATGGTCATACTTGGAGACGAAAATTGCTACGCGTTTGCGAGTACCCGATTCGGTTAATCGCCAGGTCATCGAGAACCGTTTCGCGACTTCTTCTATTCCTTGAGTAAGCGCAACTTTATCTGTGCGAAGTTCCGCCATATCGAAACGAATTCGCTGAAAAAAACGCCCCTCCCCGGTATCAGAATGCTGACTTGAGTCGAGAATATTGGCTCCGTGCCCATACAGAAGTTGAGCTAAAGCCGCAACGATTCCCTTTTGATCGTTGCAACTTACCAATAACGTCCCGGTTGATTCGGTAGCGCTATCCATTTGGGGCAACGATACGCCCCTAGCAAAACGAAGGGAAGTCGACGAAAAAATGAGCCGGGCTCAACTGTTTGTAGATCTGTGCCGACAGACCGGGCATAGTCCCGTCACCCCATGCGTAGGCCAACTCTTCTTGCTACGAGCATTCTTTTTGCCAGTCTGCTCTTTTCACTTCCAGCGACTCTGGCCGATGCAAAGCCAAAAGGACGTTTCGTCGAGGTTGCCTCGCTCAAGGATTCAAGCCAGATTTTGTCTTTCTGGTCCCGACTTGCCCTTCGAGTCACACTGGAAAAATCCGTCGCGGATTCGGGCCTAGCCCGGCGTACCAAACGACAGGGGTTCTACATAAGCCCCGTTGTTTCGAAACTCACTACAACTAAGATGGGAAACTACACATTGGTTGATTGTCGAGTATCGCTCTACCTGAGCCGCTGGACCAAGGACGGGGGACGGCACACCATTGACGCACAGGGCGGTGCGACAGCCAGCGCATCCGGCTCTATCCAAGTGGCCAACGATGAGGGTCATGTGAAAATAGGAGCACGCAACTGCGCATTGTCGGTCGCCGAGAATCTCATTGGCAATCGAGTCGTTCCTTTTGTGAAAACGGCATCACGGCGATAGGCAGTCAGGTACGGTCGGCGAGAACGACCTGCACATCCATTACATTCGTCCCGGTCGGTCCGGTGACAATCGTCGCATTAACCTTAGAAAGGGCTGTGTAAGAGTCGTTTTGACCAAGGTACTTATCGGGATCGCCCCCAAGTGATCGAAGTTCTTCCCACGTTGTTCCATCGACAACACCTCCAGCCGCTTCCGTCGGTCCATCAATTCCGTCAGTGCCTACGCTCGCAAGTGTCACGTGTGTCTCCCCCGCGAGGTACTTTGCTGCCGCGAGACATAGCTCCTGGTTTCGCCCCCCCTGGCCTATTCCTTTTACAGTCACGGTCGTCTCTCCCCCGGACAGAAGACAAACTCGGTTGCCAACCTCACAGCCCAAAGCTGCCAAATGCCGACCTCTAACCTTGGCCTCCCCTTGAAGCTTTGACGTGAGAAAAACGACTTCGTAACCCAATTTCTTGGCCTCCGACTCAGCAGCATTCAACGCGGTTTGGTTTCGCAAGATGATTTCGAAGCTGTCAATGGGTCTTGTGTTCTTGGGGTTTGGTTTGATCCGCCCAGCCACGCCATCCATCAGATAGCCACGAACACTTTCTGGGACGGTTAACGAGTGCTTTCTCAGCACATCAAGCGCGTCTCCGTATGACGTCGGATCGCCAACGGTCAATCCAGAGCCGATGTCTTCAGGTCTGTCACCAATCACGTCCGATATCGCCAGCGTTCGAATTGGAACCTGGGCCAGCGCTGCAAGTTTGCCCCCCTTCAACGTATCGAGGTGCCTACGCACCGTGTTGATCTCCCCTATCGACGCACTACAATGGAGAAGTGACTCGGTCAACTCCAAGATGGCTTCGAGCCCAATATCGGCTGGTGGGCTGGCAAGAAGTGCAGAAGCACCGCCCGATAGCAGAAATAAGATTTCCCCTTTATCTGCTGCTGCAAAGAACTCTCGAACCTGAGCTGCCGCGGCCTCTGAACGCCTGTCGGGAACCGGGTGTCCTGCCTGGAAATACGTTTCCAATCCCCCGCTCGCACAACCATCTACCGAAACGGCCAAAGAGCCAAAAGCCCTATGCGCCAAGACGTCTTTCGCGCCTAGTGCCATCGATCCCGCCGCCTTACCAACCGCACAAACCCAAAATGGACCTTCGGCTTTCATGTTCTTGAGAGCATTTCGCACCGCAACTCCCGGCTGGGAGCCTTGAATTGCCGCTCTTGCAATCCGTTCACAAAGGCCTCGCCGGTAACGGTCTGATTTGATTCTGGTGTGCATAGTTC
>CAYPIX010000140.1:4324-8258 GCA_964410875.1 uncultured Kofleriaceae bacterium | reverse complement strand
GGCGGTGGTGCACTCGAGGTTGGCCACACCATCTCTGGTGTGAGTGGCCCGATTTCAGAGTTTAACGGATTGACCGAATTGAGCTTTCCGCAAACCTACGCGACCGATCAAAAGGCGCGGCTTGAAATCGTCCCTGAACCTGTTGTCATTTCCAATGACTCCCTTGCGGCGCCTATTCAAATGGAGAGGCTAGAAGCCGGGCTTGTGGCTGTGGAAGGTGGAACCGTCTGTCCTTTAGACAAGAATTACCAAAGCTTCAGTCAATGGAAACTAGATATTGGCCAGGGATGCAGCAAGGGCGTTGCCGTTATCTCCAAGGGCGTTGTGTCCGGTTTCGATCCTGC
Source organism: uncultured Kofleriaceae bacterium (assembly GCA_964410875.1). Taxonomy (GTDB): domain Bacteria; phylum Myxococcota_A; class Polyangia; order Haliangiales; family Haliangiaceae; genus CAYPIX01. Next base: position 7,914 of record CAYPIX010000140.1, on the reverse strand, counting down.
AGATTTCGTTGGTCAATCCATACCCAAAATCGTCGGCACCCTACGGCCCATCAATCTGGGCCGGTTCAATGTTTGGCTGATGTACCCCCGCAATCGTGATGATCTAGTTCTGCCTTAGCGAGAAGTAAAAATGACCTTGAAAACAAACCCACTATCTCGAAGTCTTGCTGTCACCGTTTTTCTTGGGTTCGCAGGGAGCGCTCTTGCGCAATCCCAGCCCGACCCTTCGATGGAGGCTGGGGAAACGGAGACCGCCGCCAGTGTTTCGCAGCAGGGAAGTGGCCCTGACTACGACGGCGGGAACTTCATGGACGTTCGCCTGAATCTCACTTTAACGAATGAGAACGTTCTGGTTGAACCAGGAGACACAATTCCCAATGTTCCCGGCTGGCGCTTTGGTCGACCAAGCTCGTTGGGTGTGTTGTTCTTCGACAACTACGATACGCGTTTTTCAGGTTACGAGACGTTGTCTCACCTCGTTCTCTACAAACACCACGACAGTGGTCATCACGAAGTCGAAGGTGGACTGGTTCTGCGAATTAATAATCTTGCGCAGAACCGAATCAACCTCTCGGATGCGGGTACCTACTTGCGATACGCATACTGGTTCGACAAGGAGAGGAAGAGCCCAGAGCGGATCAGCGTGACGGGTTTTCCTACCTCCAGCGACCGGTTTCGATTGGGTTACAGTTTTCGGCTGTCGTGGGGGGGATCGAATGTCTATCGTCGTTCCGACTCAGAAAAGCCAGGGATAAAAGTTCAGTATGACGGCAGAAACGGGTACGCGTTTGTCGGTGCGAAATCGAGTGTTCTACTCGACAATGGCAAAGGAAAAGGCGAGCAAGTGTCAGTTATGGGGTTTCTTGCCGGGGGTGGGTATGACTTGACGGATATGCTTCGCGTTGAGGCAAATCTGGGTATTTTCGATAGAGGGAATAACGAGCTGTCTCAGTACTTAAATGAGAAAGTATTACTCGTAGGAGCTTCGACGCAGGTTTCTCTCCATAAGGGCGCGCCTATCGGGCGCTCGGTTGACTTTGCACTCTATCGAAATGATCCTGAGCGGATTCGGGAGCTTTTTAGGCGTCCGGTTTGGGAATCGGGTACCTCCTGGCAAATAGCAGCCGAGGCGACGGTTATTGGTCAAACTCTCAAAGACCCTGAAGTCGATGGAGGGACGACCGTCCAATTAGGCTACGCGGGCGACATAAATGCTCGATTACGAACCGGAAACTTCCGATACCGTTTGGATCTTCAAGCAAGAAACGCTGCCTTTATCCTTCATCCAACTCCGTCTCTTCCGACGTACTCCGAATTTCCTGATGAGTACGAGCAAACCCCCAATCTATTTGCTGCAGCCGGATTCGACTATCGGATACCGAGCACGCCAGTTACCACCGGTGTCATTGTTGGTGTGGATATGCCAGCGACCCTCACGAACCCGACGGGCGTATTGGCTGGCATAGACGGTGACGCGAACGCGATGGAAGGAACTACGATTGTAATCCGCGGGGAAGGTGATCTGGAAATTCTGCCGCCAGGAGAGAAAGCGATGCCTCAATACGCGGTGAAAAGTGTTTCGCGCCTCGACATTGCGGACAACTTCGCGACCTTAATTGACGCATATTACAGTTACGATCCAAATGAAGCTCGGTACCGAAGAGATGGACCCGAAGAACTACGCCAGCGTGTCTTTGGCCAGTTCCACCAGCTCGGGTTTAACGTCACGCTGCAGGCAAGGTTCTAAGCAAGAGTTCGCATGCCCGGGGCTTCTCGCCCCGTGGATTCCACATATTCGGTATAGGAGCCTTCATAGACGCGGTGGGAGCCCGGCTCGATTTCTAAGACCCTTGTGGCGAGTGCTTTAAGGAACTGCCGGTCGTGGGAAACAAACACTAACGTTCCTTCGTAAGATTCGAGTGCCTTAACGAGAGCTCGTTTGGTTCGTATGTCGAGGTGGTTCGTTGGTTCGTCAAGAATGAGAAGGTTGGGAGCGTCATAGAGGAGCTTTGCCAGAGCGAGTCGGGCGCGTTCGCCGCCAGAAAGCATGCGAACCAACTTGAACACGTCGTCCCCGGGGAAACCAAATGCACCTGCTAGGTTGCGAAGGACGCCTTGGTTGGCGAGTGGAGCATGGGCCGCAAGTTCGTCGAGAATGCTGTGGTCGGCCGTAAGACCGTCCATGAGGTGTTGTGCGTAGTAGCCGAGTGTGACTGAAGCTCCAAGAGATGCAGTCCCTCCATCAGGGGAGAGAACGCCTGCCATCATTTTTAGCAGCGTACTTTTGCCTGCACCATTTTCGCCCATGACCGCCCAGCGTTCCTTGCGCCTGATCATAAGGGACAAACCATCATGAACAACGCGGTCTCCATAGGACTTCTTGACTCGTTCTACTTTGACCACGTCGTCACCGGATCTCTTAGGAGAACGAAAATCAAATTCCTGTTCGATGATCTTCTTGGGGGGCTCTACCTTTTCTATCTTATCGAGTTTCTTGAGGCGACTCTGGACTTGAGCTGCTTTTGCCGCTTGCGCTTTGAAGCGTTCGACAAACCGGCTTTCTTTCGCAAGCATCGCTTGTTGTCTTGCATATGCCGCCTCACGCCGCTCTCTATCCTCTGCTCTCGCTTTTTCATAAAAGTCGTAGTTTCCGGAATAGGAACGAATCGTTCCGCTGTCTATTTCAATGATTTTGGTCACGACACGGTTCATGATCTCGTGGTCGTGACAGGTCATGACAACCGCACCGGGGTACTGTCGTAGGAAATCCTCGAGCCAAAGAATGGACTCGATATCCAGGTAATTGGTTGGCTCGTCTAAGAGAAGTAGTTCAGGTTGCGCTAGTAGTATCTGCGCCAGGGCCACGCGCATTTTCCACCCGCCAGAAAGAGTCCCTATATCTTGTTTTTGCTGATCGAGACTAAGCCCCAATCCGAGCAAAATGGCTTCCGCTTTGGATTCAAGTTCGTACCCACCAAGCATTTGATAGCGCCCTTGAATATCCCCGAATCGAGAGATGATAGCTTCGAGGTCCGGGGGAGACTCCGCCATTTGGGCCTCCAAACGGGCCATCTCCGCCCCGAGCTCGGCCGTTTCACCGGCACCGGCTACGGTTTCCGCAAGGACAGTTCTCCCTTTTAGATCGCCTACGTTTTGACGAAAAAAGCCCAGTGTTAATGCACTGGGCTTTTCAACTACGCCTTCGTCGGGTTCTTCTTCTCCGACAAGCATTCGGAACAAGGTGCTCTTACCGGCCCCATTGGGGCCGACAAGGCCAACTTTGTCGCCGTTATTTACCTGGAACGAGGCGTCAACGAAGAGGATTTGGCCACCGTACTGTTTGGCGACTTTCGAGAAAGCAATCACTTGCTTGCCGACTTTAGGATGTACGTAGCCTAGTCGACAAGTCTCACATTATCTTCCAACCGAGTTTTGCGGGAACCGCTGCTGCTGCTGTTGCGGGAACCGCTGCTGCTGTGGGTGAAATGGCCTTTGTTGTTGATCAGGACATGTCTGGCGCTGAGACCTCGGAGATCGATCAAAACCGGTTTGACAAGGCTGCTGTGGGTGAAATGGCCTTTGTTGTTGAT
>CAYPIX010000140.1:0-4224 GCA_964410875.1 uncultured Kofleriaceae bacterium | reverse complement strand
TGTTGGATTGGTCCCTGTTGGATTGGTCCTTGTTGCCTTCGTCTCTGTTGCTGTTGTCTGCTGGGATCAAACTCGGTCTGGTCAGAGACAATTGCGCGAAGGTAATAAGTTTGTTCAGAAAGAAGTTTTGGCACGGTCATAGAATGCTCTGCTCCCGCGAGAGGATGCCACGCGTCGCCATTTAAACGTTTCCGCGCTGAATAGCTTGGAAACCAGTATTTGGTGAGAGTGTCGTTGGTGAACACAGGGCGAGAAAGCGCAGGCACTTCTGTCGACACAGTGGTGGGGCCATTGGTTTCGAGAGGACTGTTGCTTACAAGCAATGATCCTTCTGGCGTTAAAAAGGCTAGGTAAATTTCGCCACCGATTGTGTTCTCAATTGAGAAAGTGACATTGGCATAGCCTGGCCTTAGAGAAGGGCGGTTGTCAGGGATCGGCTCCTGTTGTTGACGTTGGGTCTGCGGAGGCTGTGGCGAGCTCGGAAATCCAGCAGGCGCTCGACGCTCAGAAAATTCTCCTTGGAACGGATTATTCTGTCGAGGCGGTGCTCTCTGGATCTGGGGTCTGCCCGTTTGCGCAGGGGGGGCAAGAATTGGCCCAGGAGGAACTTCGAATGAATGGCGAGGGCGATCTTGAGGTGCACGCGCGCCAGCCGGAGGCGCCAATATAGGATCAATATTTCGCGACGGCTCTAGAACGCTTCTCGGAGCCGGTTCGAGGCTAGGAAAATCAAGGGCGCCTGGATCAGCTCCGTCGAATTCGTCAAAGTCGAGAGCTCCTGGAGCTTCGCCAAAGCTGTCCTCTGGCGTTTCGTCATAGCCTGGGTAGGTTTCGAATCCTGTATTCGGATCGACAGGTCCGCGCGCGTCCACAGGAGGTAGGGGTTGAAGAGAGGCACTCTCTACCTTGAGTTTGATGAGTAAGTATTCGCCTTCGCCGTTACGTTTCGGCTCCGGGGTTCCAACCGGTTTCGCATCGAAAACCTGCGACCAATCTTCATTGACGAAGACGATGGACATGTCTCCCTCTGGCGCGGTGCCGAAGAATGTGCCGCGGAAGCGTTGATCGCCAGTGTGGAGAGGGAAACGGCCGACCAAGGTGTCATTGCTCAGGAAGGCTGGATAAAGAGACCCAGTTGGGCGCTCAGTAAGCTCAATGACGATTACCTGGTTCGAGTTGAATTTATAGTTCGCCGACCAAGGGTAACTCTGAAGTTCATCGAATTGGGCCACCAAGGCGACTGTGTCTACGTCGTACTCAGAGAAGTCTTCTTCGAGAACAAAATCAGAGTTTGTCGCGCAACTAAGGGCGCTAAGGGCGAGTGCTAAAGAGATGCTTGCTGTCTTCATAAGATATCCTGGTTTGCGTGCTTTCACGATTCTGAACAGGAGTCTGTACAAGGCTCATGCCATGGAACCGAATTGCATTCGATCGGTAGTCACACCATATTCCTAGTAGGTTACGTCCTTTCGTGTTCCGTGACTTCAGTGCCAAGGCGACAGACCTAGTCACCACGGAAGGCGAGGGTGGTCTCTTGGTTGGCACCGGCTTTTACAGAAAACGACCTGCAGGTGATGCCCGGATCCGCTACGGCACAGAGGGTAGCGTTACCAAGACCGAGTTGATTGAGAACTGCCGTTCCGTCAGGCGCCCCCTGTCCAACTTTATGACCGGGTGTACTGGCGATTGGTAGATCGAACCCAGGTAGTCCGGCTTCAGCAGATGAAAACCAATAGACGTCGGCCGGGATAGACTCCCCGTTGGGTCCGACAACTTGGATAGTAAGACGCGCCTCACCGCGGGTGAGATCAGCAACAGTCTGTTGAGATTTACCGGGGGCTACTTCTAGAGAATTTGAAGTAAAGGAGCGCATTCCAAACCGCATAGTCTCCGTCATCGTCACGGCGTAGTTTCCTGGCGCTAATTCGTCGAACTGGAAAACACCTTTTTCGTTCGTGAACACGGTCGCGATGGGTCGGTTTGTTCCCAACTGAAAGACAGAAACTTCTACCTTTGCTGCCGCTACACCGCGCCTGGTGACCATACCCCGTAGTTGGCCTTTTCTCTCCGTAGCGAGCTCCCCTAGGTTTTGGTGGGTAGGTTCTGCGTCCAAGGCGACTCTATTAGATTGAGCCCCGTGCTCGTTTCGGATATTTAGTTCGCTGTCGTCAGCGAGGCACGCCAGAATGAGAGCTGGGAGAGCCGTTAGTCCGGCCATATAAAAGTGTTTCTGTTTCACGTAACTTCACGGATTTCTACGCAAAGTTATCCGCTCCGCTTCAAGCCTAGCTCAATCGAGGAACTTCGCCAGCAACATCGCGAGGCTCTTTAAGGAAGCACTCGGCGGATTTCTTCGCGGATGATTGATGCGAGATCCAGCTCGCTTTCATTACGAACTGAAACATCCGCGTGTGGAGCGGGTGCACAAGCTATCACGCGGCGAGCGCTTTCGTTTGCTTTGTCGGCCGCCTGTCCCAATCCTGCCTTTGCGCGTTTCTCAAGGAGCTTTTTAATTACGTCATTGGGAAGCTGGCGCACTCCTCCGAGGGACTCTGCTCGAATCGCAATGGTTGCCAGATGTTCGACTAGTTCCATTCGAAGAAACGCCTGCTCTAGATCTTTCCCCCAAGTGAATACGCCATGATTTGCAAACAAAACTGCATCGAAGTCGGCTGCGTGATTCGCAAGGACCAACGCCGTTTCGTCACCAGGTCTTGTGAAAGGGATAAGTGGAATCCTATCTCCTATCGAAACGACCGCTTCGGCAATAAAAGGGGTCTCTATGATGTTTCTACCAGAACACGCAATAGCCGTCGCATTTGGTGGGTGGGCATGGACAACTGCTTCGACATCTCCGCGCTTTTGGTAGACGGCCAAGTGTGCTGTCAACTCCCCAAAAGGCCGAGTCGTCCCGGATACTTTTTTGCCGTTTTCGTCAACTTCTAAGAGAAGGCGTTCGGTGATTGCTGCTTTCGCTGTAGCGGTTGGTGTAACGAGGAAACGCCCGGTAGAGCTGCGCACCGTTACATTGCCATCGTGGTTCGCGACCCAGCCTTTAGAAGAGAGTCTGTGCGCGAATTCGACGACTTCTTTTCGAAGGTTACGAGGTGGCAACTTGAACCTCGTCAACAATTCCGACGATTAAAGATCTGATAGGTACGTCCGAGCCCATCTGCAAAATCTGGCGGACGCCTGTGCCCTCTCTTAATACGAGAACAGTGTCTCCTTCACCGGCCTGAACGGTGTCGACCGCCAAGAAGCTCGTGCCGATTTCGCTTCCTTTTTCATCGACTGGTTGAACGGCAAGGAGAGTCCGCCCGTTGTACGTAGGATGTTTAACGGTGGAGACGACACTTCCCAAAACTCTGCAGAGTTTCATGCGTTTCCTCGCGTATAAACTTGATCTACGTGGCCAACTACAGCGGCATCAACCGGAACGAATGTCGGCTCCAGTGCCAGAGACGCTTCACGAGAACCAACCCAATATACCAAGTCACCATTACCGGCTTGGACTGAGTCCACGGCGACTAGCAAGTCTCCAACCGGTTTTTTTTGGTCATTCAGAGGCTGAAGTAAGAGTAAGCGTTTCCCGGAGAGGCCCTTTACCTTCCTCTCGGCGACTACAGTGCCGCGAATTTTTCCGAGAAACATGAGCCGGAAGCTACCGCGGGCGGAGCTTACTCACAACAGTGAGCGTTGGTTCGTCAATTGTTGAAACGTTCGCGCAAACTCGCAAAATGCGGTGAGAGAATGAACTGCTCTATGTGCTTAGGTACGGCATTTGAAGACGAGATGAAGGAATGCTTGACCGCGGCAGCTACATTGCCAGCCACTAGAAGGCCCATGCATTCTGCCGCTTTCAGACAGAGTTCACGAAATTGGCTCGGTTCCAGAGGTAACTCCAACGTATGGAAAAAGTCTTTGAGCCTAGTGCGAACTTTAACGGGAAGAAGCTTGAAGAGGCGTTTGTCTTCTTCTGTCACGTTGCTTTCGTCAGTAAAGAGCCGTTCGATTGAACTAATGAGTTCAAGAAAGTCTGATTCTGGCAATCCAGTCGCAACTACTCGCGCTGGGTGAGTTAGTTCAGCGCAACGCGCAAGCAGAAAACGAATGCCTGCCTCAGAGATTTCTTCCATTTCTAAAAGAGTGGGCTGAATCACGATTGAGGGAGGAGAACAGCACACAACTTGGATGGGCGGCGGAGAATCTCCACTGGCTCGGTAG
>CAYPIX010000139.1:0-8398 GCA_964410875.1 uncultured Kofleriaceae bacterium | reverse complement strand
CCGTCGTTCCACGCCGCCTTTTACCAGTTCACCTCTTCTAGTTGTTGAGACTGAGAACAAGGCATTTACTTATCCCAGAGATTGGTTTGCCAACGAGGCCGACCAGATGTTGGTTGGTTCGGTGTTACGCAAGCGCATTCGAGACAGGTAACGTGAAGAGCGCTGCTGTCGCAACAGTTCTAATGTTAGCCCTCGTGGCAGCGGAAATCCCCGAGATGGCGGAAGCTGCTGTTTATAACGAGCATTCTGTGTCTCTTGACGTGGCGCCGATTGCCCGGGACAAAAGTTCTTGGCAGTCGTCGGTGGTCTTGCGTGGCAGTCTGGACGGGGGCAGCAAGGTTGTCTTTTTTCGGCGCGATGGCCTCACTTTTCGTGCATGGCGAAAAAAACAACGAGAGGATTTCTTCGACAAGGTAGAAGCTGGCGTTGCGTCATTAAGAGATGGGTACCGGCGCATTTCTCGGAAGAGTGGTCGTATAGACAGTATTCCCTATCTTGATTTGGCTTTTGCTTACCGCGGTGACAAACGGCGCCGGAGAGGCCGGTTGCGAATCTTGTTCTTGCGTCGGTACGCAATGCTGCTATCTGTCGATTCTCGACGATCGCGCGACAAAGCCGAGATTCGGCGTCTCTTTGACAGCTTCGTGCCTACACCGGCTGAAGAGACGCAATAACTTCTACGTGGCAGGTTTGGGGCATCATGTCCAACACCGTGACCGTTTCTAGACGGTACTTCTCTGCCACGCTCTCGCAGTCCCTGGCGAGCGTGGCGGGATTGCAAGAAACATAGATGATCCCTTTGGGTTGAAAGGCGACCAGCTTTTCCAAAATTCCTTTCGCTCCTACTCTAGGAGGATCGAGGACAATCCAGTCGAAACGTTTCATCTGAGAGAGCAACTCTTCTACTGCACCTCCAACGTCTCCCCGGATTGTCTGAACGTTTGGGGCACATGGTTTCGCGATGTTGGTGTCAATGGCGACCACCTGCTTGGCGCCAACACAGAGCGTTTGGGTTAGGTTTCCCCCGCCAGCATAGAGTTCTAAAACACTGTCGCCAACTCGTTGTTCTGTAGCTTTGTCCACGAGAACTCGTAACGCTTGGTTACCTTCAGCGCTTGCTTGGACAAAGTGTTGGCCACCCGCGCGTCCACCTTCTGGTAGCGCCACGGTACTCTCGCCAAATAACCGTTTGCCCAATTTCACGCCGACGATTTTGGAGTGGGAAAGAAGTTCCTTGGCTGCCGATATCTTGCAGGGGCCGTGAATCGCAACATGTGCAAAGCCCTCTTGGCCAACGACGATCTCAATCTCGCCGGTTTTGGTGAGCGACGGAGCCAATTCGCTGGCCACGTCTTTTACGACAACTTCTAGGGGTTGAGAGAGTTGTACACATGTCGTAAAGGGAATGACCTTGTGAGATTGCGAGGCAAAAAATCCGATGTCTGCACGGCCTTGCTTTCGCTCTCTTGTCCAGTGAAGCCTTACTTTGCGCCGCCAACGGAACTCAGGCGTTTTTGGGCTTGGTGCCTCCACCTTGTCGGTGAGTTTGCGCAGGGCATCCTGGACAATTTTGTGCTTTGCCGAGAGTTGGTGTTTTCGATTTATGTGTTGCCACTGGCAGCCGCCGCAGTTGCTATCGTTAAACACGCTGCAACGAGGCTCAACGCGAACGGGGCTTTGTGTTTCCAGTGATTCGATCTCGCCAAATGCAAAACCTTTTTTTTCACGAGTGAGTGTGACGTTGGCGCGATCTCCAGGTGCGCCGCGGCGCACGAACACCACCCTGCCGTCGTCGTCGCGGCCCACAGCGTCGCCACCCGCCGCTAGCCCATGAATAGTCACCGTTTTGGTAGTCGCTGTGTTCATGGGCTTGGGAACACCGACTTTACATGGCCAGAGTTCAATTGACACTCCCCATTTGCCGGCCTAAACACTGGTTATGAATAAAGTGTGCACCGACGCCAAGGCTGCATTGGAGGGCGTTGAGGACGGCATGACAGTAATGTCGGGCGGTTTCGGTTTGAGTGGCAATCCCGAAAACTGCATCGCTGAGCTTTCGCGGAAAGGAGTTAAAGATCTCACCATAATTTCCAACAACTGCGGGACCACTGAACTTGGACTGGGCGTCCTTCTCGCCAAAGGGCAAGTTAAAAAAATGATCTCCTCTTACGTTGGAGAAAACAAAGTGTTTGAAAAATTGTTTCTCTCTGGAGAACTGGAGGTTGAGCTCAACCCTCAGGGCACCCTGGCAGAGCGAATCAGAGCGGGAGGCGCAGGGATTCCTGCCTTTTTCACACCAACTGGGTTTGGGACTCAAGTGGCCGAGGGCAAAGAGACACGAGTTCTCGGTGGACGCGATTGCATCCTGGAACATGCCTTGGTTGCAGACTTTGCGATAGTGAAAGCGTGGAAGGCTGATCCTTGGGGGAATCTCGTGTTCAGAAAAACCGCACGTAATTTCAACGCGGTCATGGCGGCCGCGGGCCGAGTTACGGTCGTTGAAGTGGAAGAACTTGTTGACGTGGGCGAACTCTCACCAGATGAGATTCACACCCCTTCCATTTACGTCCAGCGCGTATTCTTGGGAAAAAACTACCAGAAACCAATTGAACAACGAACCGTGAGGCCAAGAGCGTGACCAAATTAACTCGCGAACAAGTTGCAACCCGCGTGGCGTACGAGCTATCAGATGGCTTCTACGTAAATCTTGGCATCGGCATGCCGACACTCGTATCCAACTTCATACCTCCGGGGGTCGATGTCGTCCTTCAGTCGGAGAACGGAATGTTGGGAATCGGGCCCTTCCCCTACGAAGGTGATGAAGATCCTGACCTGATAAACGCTGGCAAACAGACCATCACTGAAATTCCAGGTTCTGTGTTCTTTGACTCTGCTGAGTCTTTCGCAATGATCCGCGGGGGACATGTAGACTGTTCGATTCTGGGTGCTATGCAGGTTTCGGCCACGGGTGATCTGGCAAACTGGATGATCCCAGGGAAAATGGTCAAGGGCATGGGCGGTGCGATGGATCTTGTCGCTGGCTCCAAGCGAGTGATTATTATGATGGAGCATGTAACTCGAAAAGGAGATCCTAAAATTCTCCCAGAATGCACGCTGCCTCTTACTGGAGTGGGGGTCGTCAATCGGGTGATCACTGATATGGCAGTGCTCGATATGGGCGCAGGCGGTGCGACTCTTTTGGAAGTCGCACCGGGTGTCAGTGTCGAAGATGTACGGAAGGCGACGGCGGCCGAAATCAACGTGGCCAAAGACGTGGGGGAGATGCGCGTTTCGTGACTCTTCGAAAAGACAAATTTCAGACTGACGCCGAGATCGAGGTCAAAGGGGCATATGAATCCAAAGACTCGTCTGGTTCCGAGCTGCCGCCACCCGGAAGCTACCCTTATACGCGTGGTGTGCGCGAAACCATGTATAGGGGGCGTCTTTGGACGATGAGACAGTACGCTGGCTTCGGAACGGCCGCGGAATCGAATAAACGATATCGTTACCTGCTTGAACAGGGAGGCAGAGGCCTGTCTGTAGCTTTTGATTTACCGACGCAAATGGGGCGCGATTCCGATCATGCACTCGCAGCCGGCGAAGTTGGCAAGGTCGGTGTTGCCATCGACTCCATAGAAGATATGCGAGTGCTCCTAGACGGGCTGCCACTGGATAAAGTTTCTACGTCCATGACGATCAACTCCACTGCATCAACACTGTTGGCGCTCTATATCGCGGTCGCGGATGAGAGAGGGATAGATCGAGGGAAACTTCGCGGGACGATTCAAAACGACATCCTTAAAGAGTACATCGCTCGAGGTACCTATATTTATCCGCCTGGGGCATCCATGCGGCTGATTACCGATACTTTTCTGTTCTGCCACAAAGAAGTTCCAAGTTGGAACACGGTTTCCATTAGTGGCTATCACATTCGCGAAGCTGGCGCTGATGCAGTTCAAGAGGTCGCGTTTACTTTGTCGGACGCGATCGCATATGTGCAAGCGGCAGTTGACGCGGGTCTGAAGGTTGACGATTTCGCCCCCAGGCTGTCGTTCTTCTTTAACGTGCATAACAACTTCCTCGAAGAAGTTGCGAAGTTTCGCGCTGCTCGAAGAATGTGGGCAACCATTATGAAAGAGCGTTTTGGGGCCCAAAATCCGAAATCTCTTTTGCTTCGTTTTCATTCGCAAACCGCGGGGGTTACGCTTCAAGCTCAACAGCCTCTTGTCAATGTGGGCCGAGTCACCATTCAAGCTCTTGCTGCGGTCTTGGGAGGAACTCAGTCCCTCCATACGAACTCATACGACGAAGCCCTCGGACTTCCAACCGAGGACGCGGCGACATTGGCGCTCAGAACCCAACAAGTGATCGCCCATGAATCAGGTGTTGCAGACTTCGTCGACCCTTTGGGCGGAAGTTACGCGATAGAGAGTTTAACTGACGAGATTGAGCGCCGTGCTCTCGACTATATTGCGCGGATAGACGAGTTGGGTGGGATGGTGCCCGCGATCGAAAAGCAATATGTTCAGCGAGAAATAGAACGTCGTGCTTACGAACATCAGAAAGCAGTCGAAGCTGGCGATCGTATCGTCGTTGGAGTCAACGAGTTCGTTGCCCCCGAAGAGGAACCAGTGGAAGTCGCCAAAGTCGATGGCACAGCGGAGAAAGAGCAAGTGAAGCGCCTCCAAGCACTTCGGTCAAAACGAGATAACGCGGCCTGGTCTGCAGCTATGTCCGAGGTGACATCATCGGCGAAAGAAGGACGCAATCTTTTGCCGCCTATAGTTGATGCCGTTAAGAAAAACGCAACAGTCGGAGAAGTGGCCGACGCTCTACGAGATGTCTTTGGCGAATACCAGCCTGGTTAGGCTGCCGGCAGTGACACCAAGAACTCCGCGCCCCCTTCTCGCGCCTTACCTACAGTAACGGTCCCCCCCATGGCTTCAGTGAGTTCTTTCACAATGGCCAACCCTAGACCGTTGCCGCCTTCACGTCTGGCTCTGCCATGGTCAACTCGGAAAAATCTTTCAAAAATTCTTGGCATCGCATCCTCCGGGATGCCTGGTCCGTTGTCGGCAATACGCAGGGTGACCCATTCGGCTTCTTTTTTTGCCGATAGCGAAATCTTGGGAGTCTCTCCGCCGTACTTAATAGCGTTAGCAACGAGGTTTTGGACTACCTGTTCCAGCTCGTCTACATCTGCAAGTGCTTGCAGGTCGCCGACGTCAGACTTAGCGAGGGTTGCTCCCTTTTCCGTCGCCAACGTTCGTACCGTTGCCATGACATTTTCGAGGACAGCATCGATAGAAACGGGAACGGTATTTCTGTCGACCGTGTCCCTGTTTTCAAGAGACTGCAATTGGAGTAACTCGTCAACCAGGGCTGAGATTCTGAGCGCATTGCGCTGTATTGTTTTGGTGAAATCTTTTCGCATCTCCGGTTCAAGATCCGAGTTCAAAAGAGTGTCGGCGTAGCCCCGGATGGAAGTCACAGGTGTTCGTAGTTCATGCGCAGCATTTGCTAAGAACTCCCTTCGCATTGCATCAACGTGGTTGAGTTTTTCGGCGGAAATTGTGAGTGCGCGGGACAACACACCAAACTCGTCATTGCTGTGGGCGGTGTGAGGAAGGTCGTAATCTCCTCGTCCGACCTGTTCGGCAATTCCCCGGATTCTTTGCAGGCGGCGTGAGAGAGTTCGAGCCAAAAAACCACCTAGAGTAAAAGCAATGAGGAGAGCGACTGCTGCAGCAAAGAATAGAGTGGATCGAAGCTCGTTCCGGGTCTCGACAAGGGATGAGATAGGCACGGCGAGTCGTGTAATTAAGTTGTTCGCGGTCTTTACGGCAAAATAGCGCATGCCCTCTCGTGTTGCCCTGCCCTTCTGGCCCCGCTTTGCAGCTTGGACTTCTGTGGCGCTCGCTAGGTCTCCGGCTGGTTTGTTTCCTGTGTGAGCGACAACGACGCCAGTCTCATTGATAATAGTTACTTCCGCGTCAACAACCGCGGAAAGGCGACCCGCCAAACGTTCGTAATGGCCAGCAGCTTGTTTTCCTGTGCGACCGCTACCGCTTCGCTCGGATAACCAACGTGATACGGCTTCCGCTTGGCTTTCAAGCCTCGTGTCAATTTGACGTTCAAGTTCCGGCCCTAGCGACGCTTGTATAGCAATAGCCGCGACAATGGCAGCTACGAGCGCAATCGCGGCGTGGGAAAGAAGTAGTTTAAGTCGAAAGGTTAGCTTCACGCTGGCCTCATGCTAAATATAGTACATGGGCGAACTCGTGCTTGTAGTGGATGACGAGGAAGATCTCTGTCGACTCCTCAAATTCCATCTAGAAAAAGCTGGATTCTCAGTTGAGACGGTAAACAACGCGAGCGATGCTCTTTTGACAGCGGCTCGCCTTACTCCTGCGGTGGCCATCCTAGATGTAATGCTTCCAGACATGAGCGGCGTAGAAGTATGCCGTCGGTTTCGCTCCGATGCTGCGTTGAGTGATATTGGCATCCTCATGCTTACTGCAATGAGTAGCAGTGACGACCGTGTAGAAGGGCTAGAGGCCGGTGCCGACGACTACGTGGTAAAGCCATTTGATGTTCGCGAGGTGGTCCTCAGAGCGCAGGCTCTTAGCCGAAGAATCCGCGAAAGAAAAGACGCTCAAGGAGGTGGCGATACCGGGACGGAATTGACCTGGAAAACACTTCGCATTGATCCTAGAAGCCATGATGCCTACGTTGGCGACAAGCCACTCTCGTTGCGCCCGCTAGAGTTTAAACTCCTGGTTACTCTTATGAGCGATCCCGGCCGAGTGTTTTCCCGAAAAGAGCTTCTCGTTCAAGTTTGGGACATGCCGAACGGCGGGAACCCGCGAACTGTCGACGTCCACGTTAGACGTTTACGTCAAAATCTCGGCGCGAGCTCGGAAGTAGTTGAGACGGTGCCTGGTTTTGGGTATCGCGCGAAGGTGAAATAGTTTTCCGTCACTGACGGCAAACTTCACCGTTGATTGGCACGAATAACGGCGATTACGCGAACGAATCCTGTACAAAGCTCCCATTCGAGAACGGGAGTGGAACTGAAATGGAAACGGGGGCAGCAATGCACTATAGTCAGGTCGGGAGCGGAGTTTGGGGACGAGCGGGGACCATAGCGGGGTAAGCGCGCAAGCAGTCGTTTGCCCTAGTTGCAAGGCTTTCTATCGGACCCAACTCGCGTGTTGCCCAAGAGATGGGGAGAAACTAGAGACTTGCGTTGATGACCCTTTGATAGGGACTACTTTGGGGCAATTTATTGTCGAGAAGTTTATAGGCGAAGGCGCAACTGGAAGAGTCTACAAAGCTCGTCACCAGAGACTCGAACGCCGCAAGGTCGCCATCAAAGTCATGCTGGGCGACATGGCCATGCATCCAGAAATGCGAATCCGTTTCGCCCAAGAATCTGAAGTGGCAAGTAGGTTGAACCACCCGAACGTGGTGTCAGTTTTAGATTTTGGCGCCAGTGAAGAAGGTCTTATCTTCATAGTCATGGAACTGGTTCGAGGTCGAAGCTTGTTTGACCTTATCCAGGCGAGCGGCAACCTCAACGCAGAAACCACGATCGAATTGACGCGGCAAATGTGTCTTGGCTTATCTCATGCTCACAAGGAAGGCCTGGTTCACCGTGACTTCAAACCCGACAACGTTGCTTTGCAAGAAGATGATGGGGGTATCACAGCCCGAATACTCGACTTCGGACTGGCAATAGAAATCGGCGATGGCGCCTCGGCGCGTTTGACTACGGTCGGGCAAGTGGTCGGGACGCCAGCCTATTTGGCTCCAGAACAATGGCGCCAGGGGATTGTGGACCACCGAGCCGACCTGTTTGCACTGGGAGTTGCAATGTACGAAATGTTAAGCGGTGTACTCCCGTTTAGTGTCTCGGTTCAAGAAATGTCTGTTGCTACTACAACCCAGGATCCGCCTGCTATTCGTGAGCGGACCAGCGGCCGGGTAAGTCCCAACCCTGAACTGGAAGCAATTGCGCGCCGTCTGATGGCGAAGGAACCGGATGATCGGTTCCAAAATGCAGCCCAAGTAGTTGAGGCGCTAGATGAGGTGTCGGCTTCTATTACAAGTCCGGGCATCTCTCTTTCTGCTGTATACGCGGGCTCTGGGCTAACGATGCCGCCTAGTTCGGAATCGAGCCTCGAAGCGATAATTTCAGATCCTGTTGGCGCAAAGAAAGTGCGAGGGCGTGCATCGAAACCGAAGCGGAAAGTCCTTGGCCTCGGGATTGGTGCAGGTGTTTTGTTTCTAGCGCTGGGCGCCTTTGCGTTTCCACGTTTTTTTGATTCAAAGTCGGTCGCCGAAAGCAACGAATTGTTGCCAGATCCAGTCCCAACCGCAACCCCTGCCCCAACCC
>CAYPIX010000138.1:0-8404 GCA_964410875.1 uncultured Kofleriaceae bacterium | reverse complement strand
GATAGGTAACTTACCTATAAGCAATTTAAGAGGCCTGAATCGATCCTGATTCAGAGCACATGTAGGAATTTCACAAGAAGCTCAATCTAGTTATTGATGCGGTTACCGGACTAGCTACGCAGGGTAAAAATTACCCTTCTCGTGACATTTTCAGATGCTGCTTGAAATGGTCGTCTTTCGAAGTCGGGCCACAAAACTTAGAGCTAATAGCAGAATGAAGCTCCCAGAGGATGAAGAAGAATTGCAGCCGCTAGATTCAACCACGCAGACTTCTTCGTCCAATTGCGCCTGATCGACATTGTCCAGAATGAAATCCCAGGCGGCGTCGGTACGCCCGTATGCGAAAGCAGCATCCGGTCCGCTAAATACGTCTTCTGGTAGGTCTTCGCCGTTACGCCTTGCTTCTTCGCGGGACATAACCCCGACTAGAATTTGGCCTTCTTCGGTCTCAACGAAGAGAGGCGAGCCAGAGTCGCCCGCGGCAGGATTGGTATTTCCGAAACCTGCTGCGAAAATTTCTCGATCTTTGAGGCATTTGTTCGACCCCACACAGTTGGCGTCTAGTACTTCGATTGGAAGCTCTCGGAAAATTCCCGTGCCGGTGAATGTGTCAGTCGTTGTGTTGGCGCCGTATCCAACCGCCGTAACGAAGTCTACTTCGGGAAGGGAAGCAAGAGCGCAGGAGCTTGGCGGCGCCAACCTCGCGGGCGTTGCGGTTGTCGAGGTCTCTAGTGTGAGAACTGCGAAGTCAAAAGGCACGGCTCTGTCTGGCCCCTCGTATTGTTCATGTACGGCAACTTCCGCAACCCGCAAGGCTTCATTGGCATCACTTGAAAGCGTGCTCAAGGTTCTATCTCCTCCGCGGAAATTGACATTGTTTGCGCCGACTAAAACTATGATTTCTTCTGGCTTTGCCCTTTGACTGCGACCGGCCTTGGACGAAAACGCGCAATGCCCCGCGGTAAGAATTTTGTTGGGGGCGACTACGGCACCTGTGCAAATTTGGATGAAGTTGTTCAGCCCTTGTTCGTCGACCGCTTGTTGCTGAACCATGACAGCCACTAGAGATGGCCAAAATGGCTTTGT
This sequence comes from uncultured Kofleriaceae bacterium, assembly GCA_964410875.1. Lineage (GTDB taxonomy): Bacteria > Myxococcota_A > Polyangia > Haliangiales > Haliangiaceae > CAYPIX01. Next base: position 7,318 of record CAYPIX010000138.1, on the reverse strand, counting down.
GCCCTCGATTCCGCCGACGATTGACTTGGTGCTTTGCGAGAAGTTTTGCGCAACGCCAAGACCTGGAGGGACCAGGAAAAAAATCGCCAACGCCAAGGTCTTGAGCCGCATCTCCTTGAATACACTGCAACTCCAATTCCAAGGCGAGGTGCTGCGAAAATACTATAAATAACGGCCCAAACAGCAGTGCTGGTGGTTTAAGAGTCACCGAAAATCAAACATCCCAAACCAAAAAGGCCACCGCTGATTCAGCGGTGGCCCGGTTCATATATGAGAACAGTTTATCGTGGTACGGCGGTTTTTCCACCGTGGACTGTGTAGTGGGTATTGGGAACTGAGAAGCCAAGTTCGCCAACAGTCTTCAAGATAGTGGCATTTGTCGCGAAGTAAACGTCCCAATAAACGTCCGTGTGGCAGTACGGCCGCACTGCGAGCACGGGCCCTGCCAAGTTGAACTCTAGGATTTCAACGTCGGGTGGTGTTGTAGTGCTGATTCCTTTGATCCCTCCAACTGCGGCCTTCAAGCTCGCAATGGCGCGAGGAACGTCGGCGTCGTGGCTTAGTTGAGCCACAAGGTCAACACGTCGGTGCGGATTGGTTGAGAAATTTTGTATGGTGCCTTCAAAAACCGTCTTGTTGGCGACGATTGTGCGGACGTTGTCCATGGTGTCGATTTGCATCACGAGTATTCCAAGCTCCTTAACTGTGCCTACGACTTTTCCTGCCTCAACGAAATCGCCGACTTTAATTGGTCGCAAGATTAGGAGGAAAATACCTGCGGCGAAGTTTGCCAAGATGCCTGACCACGCCATACCGATAGCGACACCGGCGGCAGCTAATACTGCAGCAAAACTAGTAGTCTCGACTCCGAAGACTCCTAAAATTGCGATAACTAAGACAATGTTGAGAAGGATGCCGAGGAAGGAAGCAATATACCCTGCGACGGTCGTGTCCATAGACTTCGCAGACATTGCCTTCTCGACAAGCTTTTGAAGCTTGCCAATGATCCAACGTCCAACAATCCACAACACGATTGCCCCGATGATCTTAACGCCGAGGTCACCAGCGATATCGATCCCTTTGGTTAAAAGTACTTTTATGTTTTCAGCATCCATGGCTTGGTCTCCTTTGTTTTTTCAAAACCAACTACTAGCGCCTTTTTAAGAACTACGTGGAAAGGTCGCAAGGGAATTAGCTCTGGCCGCCGGGTAACTACCCCTCGCGTACCGCGCAATAGGGGCGATCGCTCATCTTCGGTTGCGTTTCGAACCAGATCGACCGTTTTAGGACAAAAAAGGCAGCATCTTCTCGAACAAATTTTGTGTTTGGCTGGTGACTCGCTTCTTAGCAAGACTAGAATGGACTTTCTTGGGCATAAATGGAACCGGTCGAAAGCGAGCTTAAGGGTGGTGAGGAAATTGCGGATCGATATGTTATCCGTAAACGGATCGGCGCAGGGTCATCAGGTATCGTTTACCTCGCAGAAGACAAACGCCTAAATCGAACGGTTGCTATCAAGACGATGCGCAAAAAGTACGCGCAGCAGGAAAATTCGCGTGCAAGATTTTCCCGTGAGGCTCAGGTCACCGCGCTCCTAAAACACCCGGGAGTAGTGACGGTTTATGACTACGGAGAGAACGAGGCCGGCCTGTATTTGGTGATGGAATTCATCGAGGGGGAAACCTTGGGCACTAAGGTAAAAAATGGACAGTGCTCTGTCGAAAAGTCCTTGGACTGGAGCTTACAGATAGCTTCTGTATTGGCTCATGCTCATGCTCTTCGCCTCGTTCACCGAGACATCAAACCGGAAAATGTTTTCGTCGAAATTCACGGCGAAAAAGAAGTGTTGCGAGTTGTAGATTTCGGCCTAGCATTCATAGCGCTTGAAGAAGAGTCTCCCGTCGGGCGTTTGACGCAAGAGGGAATCCTCGCCGGTACGCCGGCGTACATGTCACCCGAGCAGGCGCAAGGGAAAAAAATCGGCCCGGCGTCTGATATCTACTCTCTGGGTTGTTTGATGTACGTCATGCTGACGGGCAAACCTCCTTTCTCAGGGTTGTTGGGAAATGTTCTGGCGAAACATGTGTTCTCTACACCAAAGGGAATTTCTGATTTACGCGAGGGACCACCAGTACCACCCGCGCTTGAAAGGTTGGTTGCGAGCATGCTCAATAAGAGTGCTGGCCATAGACCAACAGCTTTCGAGGTTGAAAACACGCTTTCCTCTTTGTCTGAATCCGGTGAGGTCCTGGCACAGACGAGAACTAGAACGGTTGTTGAGAACCACGATTTTGACGGAAGAACTCTAAACGTCGTTGGAATTGGTACTTATGAGAAGCCCGAGGAGTTGGCGAGTGAACTACTGCGCTACGGAGTCGCTTTCAACTTTGTTCAAAACAAGTCGGAGCTCACGGGAAACAAAGACGTAGATGTAATATTGGTAAGAGGGATGGAGGCCGAAGAGGTTGGGAAAATTTCTTCTGAAACTCCAATCTTGGCCCAGTTAGATGGCGATATATTGGCGGTTGTTTCCATGATCCGTGCGGGGGCGAGCGATATGGTCCTGGGAGAATGCACTCCAAGCAGGCTCGCGGCGAAACTCTTTCGCGCAGCCGAGACTGCAGGGGCGTCCTCAAGATGAAGTTAACGCTCCGTACAAAACTGACCGTGCTCACGGTTCTTGCTGCGTCATTGCCAATTCTCATCGTAGGGAATTCGGTTTTGAACGTGAACCGCGATGCGCTTCAGCAAAGCAACCGTGAATTGCTGTCGGTTGTTACCAACGATATCACCTCGGACGTAGAAGTCGTTGTGCGAGAGTCAAAGGCAGTTCTTGATCGCATCGCTTCCTCGCTCTCCGATCCAGACATCGAAGAGGAGATGCGGATCAACGTTACCAAGGCAGTTGTCGGCGGACAGAGTTGGTTTGGCTCTGTTGGGATCTATGATAGTGCTGGGGCCCAAGTAGATACTTTCGCCAGAGAAGGCCAAAAGCAAACGAGGGCACAAAGTTTGCCAGGAGTGGTACCGGAAACAGCGCGAAGAGAAGCAGAAGGAAGCGGCCTCTCAGCTTTTCGCTCGACTGCAAAGGGAGAGCTTATTGTTGTAGCCCCGATTCGTGGGAACGTGGTTTGGTTCGCGGCGGGATTCTTGGCGCTGGAGGAACTCCAAGAGAAAGTGGAATCAACCAACTCCGCTAGACTCTCCCGTGGTGGCTCTGTCTTCGTATTAGATGAAGAACGAAGACTCTTGGTGCATAGCGACAGAGAACTGCTGGAAGCGGAAAAAACAACAGCGCATTTCTTCGATGACAGCGTTTATACTCCGAAAGAAAAAATTTCCGTTTTTGGTGAGTATGTTCGGGATGGCGTTGAGTTGGTCGTTGCTGCCAGGACAATCGAGAATTTTTCCTGGACCGTAGTGGCTGAGGAGCCGACCGATATAGTCTACGAAAGTATCCGGCGTTCGCGGAATTTCATACTTGGTGCTACGGCGGCAGCCGTCTTAATCGCAGTTTTGCTAGCCTTCTTTGTTTCACGGAAGCTTGTTGCGCCGGTTGCTAGTCTTCTCACCTTCTCGCGCAGCTTGGCCGAGCGGCGTTTCTCCGAGCGTGTCCACGTAAAGTCAAACGACGAGCTCAAGACGTTAGGAGATGCATTTAATGCCGCCGCTGAAGAGCTTGAGGCTGGAGAAGCGAAGATCGCACATGAAATATCGGTTCGTAGAGACTTGTCTCGTTACCTTCCAGAAGATCTGGTTGAAAAAGTAATGGAACAAGACGACGACTTTGGAATCGGGGTGAGCAAACGAGAAGTCTCGGTGCTATTCGCAGATGTCGCGTCTTTTCACGCGCTGGCGAAAAGCGAAGGAGCGGAACGTGTGGCTTCTCTTTTGAACGAGTTTTTTACTGTCGTGACCGAAATAGTGTTTAGACATGGCGGCATTGTTGACAAGTTCATCGGGGACTGTGTCATGGCAGTATGGGGGGGCGTGTCGTCTTCTGAAGACCACGCGGAACGGGCCGTTGCTGCGGCCCGGGATATCGTTATTTGGATAGACTCTATTAACGAGCTTTGGTGTAAGACTTTCGGGGTTCGTTTGTATCTGTCGGTGGGGGTTAGTTCCGGCGAAGCTCTTGTTGGGAACTTTGGATCTGAGTCTCGAATGGAATATTCGGCTCTTGGCGACACTGTTGGAATTGCTGCAAAACTCGAAGAAATGGCCACTCCAGGGCAAGTCTTACTTGCAGGGCGAACAGTGGATCAGATCTCTGAGAAGTTACAGTGTATACCCCTCGGGAAACGGTATTTTTCCGGGGTCAGTGAAGAAGTTGATGTTTTTGAACTCGCAGTTTAGTCGGCTAGGTAGCCGCCAATCTTTTGCTATCGCCATTGGCATCTTCTTTTTCAAGTTGGGCGCTATTGGGGCGGAAGATGTTCGCCTACGAAATTACGTTGTCCAAGAAGGCGACAGTTGCGTGGTTATCGCGGCTCGTGAGCTAGGCGACAGAAAACAATATAAAGCTATTCATAAACACAACCCCTCTATGGGAAAGCCTCCCCATAGACTCGAACCTGGGTCGATATTGAAGTTGCCGTTGGGAAGCAACCCTGATGCTATTGTGACGGAAAAAAGCGGCGAGGTCCGTGTCCAAGAGGTCGCTTCTAAGGAGCTTGGCGTAGCATCTAAGGGGACAGAGCTCTTCAGAGATTGGCGAGTTATATCGCGACTTCGGTCCTCCGCTGAGCTGACGTTTGAGAACGACAGCGTCTTGCGTATGCGTGAGAAGACCGTGGTCATCGTGCACGGACCATCAGCAGAAAAAGCAAAAGTGGCGGGTTCCCGTGCGTTTTTGAAAGAAGGGACTCTTAGAACCAGACTTAGCGAGCTCGACGGAAAGAAACTGATTGTCGAAACCGAGTCATCAGAGGCCGTCTTCGGTAAAGGGAGCGGGCTCATCTCCGTGTCGAAAGCAAAGAGTTTAGTCTCGAACCATGCGGGCGGAGAAGTAGCGGTCACTGCAAGTTCGAAGAAGGAAAAGAAAAGGAAAAGGAAAAAGAAACGTCCTGTTTTGGTTAAAGAGGGTTTTGGCAGCAAAGTAGAAAAGGGCCAGGAACCCAGTCCACCAATACCACTTCCAGACGCTCCGCTCTGGAAACAAAAAAAGACAGTCGCAATTGCTATTGATGGACCGGCAGAATTCGTTGCCGCATTCGAGCCTGTGGAAAAAGCGGTTTCCTATCGCCTTGAAGTTTTTTCTAAGAAAGGTGTTTTAGTTGCCTCGCATACGTTTGGTCGCGAAATCGAAAAAATTGTTGCTCGCGGCTTTCCCAAAGGTGAGTACTTCGCGGTTTTGGCAACCGTGGATGGTGAGGGGTTTGAGAGCAAACCTTCTGCGCGTTCTCTATGGGTCGCGGTAGGAGCAACGATCAAGGGAAACTATTCTTCGGGCGCGCAGCGGACGGACAGCGATGGCCTCATCGATATCACGTCGGAATGCTGTGAAACGAAGGCGCTAGAGGGGCAACGCTTTGTTTCACCAAAAGGTTTCGAATGCAGAGTTTCGAACGAGAATTCCAAGAGTTTGGCGCCGGGCGAACAGGCGATGGTTTGTATTGATGCTGAGGGCAACGAAAGCATTCCGTTTGTTGTGAGAGTCGAACCCAATCCAGAGCCATCTGCGAAGAAACGTTCCCCACCATGGTTGATGGCTAGTTTTCATATGGGAGGCGTTTTCGTGTCCAATGGAGACATTGAGAATTCGCTAGGTAACCCAGTTTCTCTTTCTTCGGGCCCAGTGGGAGGTGGAACTTTGGGAGCTCGAATCTCGGGACCGCTTTGGGGGCTTATTGAGGTTGAAGGCGGGCGTGTTGCCTTCAGCGGTAGTTCGGCTGGAGTAAACCGTTGGTCTGTTCGCGGGATGGCTAGATATTCTTTTCTTGGTACGAAATCCTTTTCTCTTAACGCTCGATTGGGCCTTGGAATGCAGAATTATCTAATCGCCGGCAGTGATTTGGACCCGATTGCGGTTGCTGGTATTGAGACCGAATTCGGGCCCTGGTCGGGCGTCGCCTTACACCTAAGGGCGACTTCGGATCTACGATTTCGCGGGTCGCTTCAGGGGGCATCGACCATAAGTGCTGGCCTGACAGTCTATCCTGGCTTTTAACTAGCGAGATGGCCACGGCACCCTTGATACGATATGCTCTCTCCCCCACCGTGAATTGCCATTTTTGTGAGAACAGTTCAAGCAGAGGCGCACTCTGCGATAATTGCAGCAAAGAGCTGGATATCGGCGCGATGCTCTCAGCTGAGCAAGTGTTCTCTTCCGTAATGGAAGAAGGAGATGCGGCGCTTGTGGACCAGTTTGGTAGGCCCCATTTACTTGGTAGCCCTACTTCTGTTTCCAGAAAAGGCGGTGAAGATACGATTACCGTACTGCAAGGTACCGTTTCTCAACAGCATGCCAACTTTTTCAAAGAGTCCGGAGAATGGTGGCTTGAAGATTTAAAGAGTACGAACGGTTCGGTTGTAAATACCAAACCTGTAAAAACAAAAACTAAGGTGGTGGGCGGAGACCGGATTTTTTTTGGAAAAGTGGGCTTTCGCTTCACAGACAAAGTCGACTCGTTACCATCGTTGGAAAGTGTCGCGGTTAACGCGGGAACCTGTCAGCCAGGTGAGGGCTTTCCTGGATTAAAAATAAATGCGCAAGACTCTGCAGACCGAGAGAAAACCCAGCCTGGCCTAGCTTCGATTAAACTGCGGTTGCACGAGCCCACCGGTGGGGGGGGCGGAATCGTAGAAGTCGAAGGGCAACAATTGCAGTTGGGATACGCGCAGCTCGTGTTGGTGCAACTGCTGGTAGACAGGATGGTTTCTGATTCTCACCAACCTCCCATCGTTCGAGGTTTTATCCGAAGCTCCGAGTTGATTGCTTCTCTTCCTTGGGACACGAGCCGACCAGAAGACAACCATCTCAAGCAGCTCGTACGACGAACCCGCAAGGCATTTGCAGCTGTTGGTGTGGAACACATTATCGATTCACGTGCTCGCTTCGGGTACCGACTTTACTTCGTTCCCGTTTAAGACTTAGAAGCGCGCGCGGCCAGTTGCGCACCGTTGGGGAGGGAGCAAAAGGCCGCGCGCACAAACAACTAAATTCCTGGTTACCATACATACCCGGGTTGGGTTTCGCGAGCGTTTGTGTTGTAAAAACTGGGTACGAAACGGGTAAGCGGCTCTTGTCCCAAGGTCTTTTCGAATGACGATTTTTTTTAGTAAGCACGATGTTTGTTTACCGTCGAACAGAATTCTG
>CAYPIX010000137.1:0-8481 GCA_964410875.1 uncultured Kofleriaceae bacterium | reverse complement strand
CCCTGAAAGAACCAATGTAGAATTTTCGCACGCTCACAGTCCGACGAAGAGTGAGGTCGTAGTTTGTGAACGAGGTTCTGGAATCACTCAAGCCTGCGGGACCGGTGCCTGTGCCACCGTGGTTGCTGCATGTAAGACCGACCGTGTAAAAATTGATACCGACACAACTGTTGATCTCCCCGGCGGTGCGTTGCTGATTCGAGTAAGCCCCGACTACGAGTACGTGAACATGACGGGACCGGTTGCCCACGTCTTCGACGGCTCTTTCAGCTGACGGCTCTTTCAACTGACGGCTCTTTCAACTGACGGCTCTTTCAGCTGACGGCTCTTTCAGCCAGCTATCGACCTAAATTACCAGTTTTATTCTTCGTTGTAGCAAGGATCGCAGACACTTCCCTCTTCCAAGGCTTCTGTATGAATCCAGAGGACTTCTTGCTTGCAGCGTGCGCAGGTGACCTTGGGCTGTTTCGTAACCCGAGGTTTCCGTTTCGTAGGTTGCCCCTTACTTCGGTACGGTCCAGCGGAAATACTTTCTTCACGCTGCTCATTTTCCCGCAGTACAGTCTCTATCCGCGCCCGAAGGTCTTCACGAGAAATCACCTCTTGGTCAACAAGGATGTCTCCTAAAACACTAATAACCATTTGGAGCTTCTCAATTTCGGCCGCTTGCACCCTATCTAAATTCAAAAGCCGGCGAATTGATTGCCGGTTGTCGGCCCCCTCGGCTGACAGCTGGTTGACGGCAGACGCTGCTTCATTGAGCTTCTGGTGTTCGAGCTGAGAGATATCCCAAAAAAAAGACTCCCAAAAACTAATCTTTTTCATGCGGCGACCCTATCACGGGAACGCTTAGCTTCTGTCTCTAGCGCCGGTTGGTTTGCTCGACGGTTCGGGCAGTCCCAAATGCTCATACGCTCCTTTGGTGGCGACACGCCCCCGCGGAGTCCGAGCGATAAAACCCGCTTGCAACAAAAACGGTTCTACGACGTCTTCCAAGGTACCGCGTTCCTGGCTCAGTGACGCAGCGACTGCTTCAATGCCGACAGGACCTCCATCGAAACGCTCTACCACCACCCCAAGATACGAACGGTCCAGAGAATCCAACCCGCGAGTATCAACTTGCAAGCGTTGAAGGGCCGAGGCAGCAAGTTCACGATCGACGCTACCGTCGCCCTCGACAGCGGCAAAATCACGGACACGACGCAGTAAGCGGTTGGCAATCCGGGGGGTCCCTCGAGAGCGCCTAGCAATCTCCTCAGCTCCAAGCTTGTCTATCTTGATTTGTAGAAGTTTGGCGGAACGAGTGACGATCGATGTCATGTCGGGCAAGTCGTAATATTTTAACTGCCAGTGAAAGCCAAATCTGTCCAACAGCGGAGAAGATAAGAGCCCCATCCGCGTGGTCGCGCCAAGCAGAGTAAATTTTGGGAGCCGCATGGTGACGGCTTTGGCGTGGGGGCCATCGCCAACAAAAAGGTCAAAGCGAAAGTCTTCCATGGCCGGGTAGAGGTTCTCTTCCACAGCGGGGCTTAGTCGATGAATCTCATCGATGAAAAGTACATCCCCCTCGGCGAGAGACGTGAGCATGCTCGCCAACATGCCTTTATGGTCGATCGCAGGTCCACTGGTGACATGCAATTTGGCTCCCAGTTCGTTGGCGATAACATGCGCTAGGGTGGTTTTCCCTAGACCCGGCGGTCCTGCGAAAAGAAAGTGGTCGAGACTCCACCCCCCTTTTTGCGCCGCGGCGACCGAGATGCGGAGGTTTTCAATCACGTCCCGCTGACCAACATAGGAATCGAAGTCCTTCGGCCGAAGCGCATCCATATACGCTCGCTCTGTGGCCAGTTCTTCCGGCATCACGATGTCTGCAGATTCTTCCGTATCGGTTTGAGTTGTGTCGTGTTTGGTTCGCGCCATGATTGGTACCTATCTCGGCATAGTTTGTAGAGCCTGGCGAAGGAGCGACTCCAGAGTACTGCTTTCAACAACGTCTAGCTGGTCTACCGCCGAGTCCACTTCTGCGGGTCGCCAACCCAGAGCCAAAAGAGCACTCGAAACTTCCTCGAGAGCAGGTACTCGCACTTTGCGGCTTCCCAACGCCCGGACAGGAGTTCCCGACGCTCCCCAGGTCATAATGAGAGTTTCGCACTTTTCCTGTAGCTCGAACACCAATGTCTCGGCAGTTTTCTTTCCCACGCCCTTAAACGACCGCAACTCCGACACCCTACCCTCAGCTATCAACTGCGCTACTTTTTCTGGTGACGCACCGGAGAGAATAGGCAGAGCTTTCGCCGCACTTACCCCTTTAACGCCAAGAAGCAAATCGAAGACCTGCTTCTCTTCGAGAGACGAAAACCCATAAAGGCTCATACTGCCATCCTGTGCAGAGAACTGGGTGTGGATTCGAAGAGCAGTCTTACTACCGACCGCACCGACAGCTGCCAGGGATGCGACGGAAACATTGACGCGATAACCGACGCCTGCGCACTCCACCACCACATAGGAAGGTCCAAGTTCGATCACAACTCCCCGCAGATGGGCAATCATCTTACGCCTCGTTTCTGTTGTGTGGAGCGAGGCTTTACGTCAGGAGTATTCAACATATGACTTTCATCAAAACTGGAATGGTGAGCATGGGTGATTGCCACAGCCAGGGCGTCGGCGGCATCAGACCTAGGTGCGGACGCCAAGCCTACAAGGGACTGCACCATTTTTGCGACCTGCTCTTTTCCCGCAGCACCGCCGCCGGTCACGGAGCGTTTCACCGTCGCCGGAGGGTAGGAAAAGACTTTCAATTTGGCCATACCGGCTACCGCCAATGCAGCGCCACGCGCTTGAGCTAACGCCAAAGCGGAGCGGATATTGACGCGGGCAAACACATCCTCCACAGCGACAACCGCTGGCTGAAGCTCCTCAATGACCTCAATCAGAGATTGGGCAATTTCTCCGAGGCGCATCTCCATGGCTTTCCCTTCGGCGGTAAGCACGCCGCACTCGACATAGCGATACTGTCGATTCGCAGCGACAGAGATCACTCCGTAACCACAAACCCGGCTGCCGGGATCGATGCCGAGAATTCGCACCGGCTCACAATAGCTGTCCCCCCTGACGGACTAGAGAAGGGAATGATTTGGCGTCAGGAAACGGCGGAGGACACCAAACCGAAAGCCCATAAAATGATCAGCAAGGCCCCTACCCCAAAGCAAAGCACCAGCATTCCAAGGGAATAAGCTAGTTTGGTCTGGGTTTGCTCCTGCATGCCCAGCCAGGCGCCATAGGACGCGGGAATCATACCTGCCATTGCGACAATGCCGCCGATGAGTAGACCAGCAGACATCCCACCCAAGACAGATGCAAGAACTCCAACAAGACCTCCAAGGATCGCCATTGCTAAACCTATAAACAGAAATCGACTCGATGTAACAACGGGATCTCGCGTCATAGACGGAACCCTACCAGCCAGGACTGTCTATTGTCATCCCGACGCCTCGCGCGGACCAAAGATGGCTGTTCCAATACGAATAAGTGTGGCGCCCTCTTCGATGCCGGTCTCAAAATCTGCGCTCATCCCCATGGACAATTCAGGCAGAGGTTGTTCCTCACTTGCACATAGATCACGGAGTTTCCTTAACTTTTGAAACCAGGGGCGACTCTCTTCGTCCCTAGGAGGTAGAGTCATCAAGCCGGTGCATATGATCCCGTCCAGCCCCTGTATCTGCTCTAAAAGTGCGGGCAGGTCGCCTGGTATTACACCGCTCTTGCTTGCTTCTCCGGCCAGATTGACCGCGACCAACACCTTCTGTTTTATGCCCGCTGCGTCCGCTCGTTTAGCTATGGCACCCGCGAGCCTCTCGCTATCTACCCCGTGCAACAATTCACAGCCAAGCGCGTCCTTGACCTTGTTGCGCTGAAGCTGCCCAAGAAAGTGCCAGCGCACAGGTCTATCAGCCAAAGCGTGGCGTTTGGCGACAAGTTCTTGGACGTAGTTTTCGCCGATATCAAATAAACCAGCCTCCACCGCTGCGACAATGGCTTCAGCGCTGTGCTTCTTGGCGACCGCAACGATCCCAATATCGGAAGCTTCTCGCCCGGAACGTTCGGCCGCGGCGGAAACCCGCTCCACGACCTCCTTTATCCGACTTGCGACCGTGCTCATAAAAACAAACCCACATAAACGGTTCTATAGCCAAATATAAAGTATTGCATTAAGAAGGTTTACCCGAGGTCAGTGCTGGCATCGGTCCGCCAAGCTCGCGGAAGGCCCCAACCACTTCCGAGAGAGGAAGGCCAATGACGTTGGTAATGCTTCCGCTCACGGCGGCAACAAAAGAGGCTGCGATTCCTTGGACGGCGTATCCCCCAGCCTTGCCGAGCCATTCGCCAGTCTTGACGTAATCGGCAACCTCGTCTGTGGATAACTCTCTCAACCTGACGTCGGTGGTCACCGAGGAAACAACGCTCATATGACCTCGGATCGCAAAGGCAGTCGTCACCTGATGGCTCCGACCTGCCAAAGACGAAATCATACTCTCGGCCGCAGTTGATGACTCTGGTTTCCCAAGAGCCACTCCGTCGCGAATCACGATGGTGTCGGCGGCAAGTACCCAGCCATTTTGGATCTTGGAAAAGACAGCCTCGGCTTTTTCTTCAGCGAGACGGACGACCAGTTTTTCCGGTTGTTCCCCAGCTTGAGGGGTCTCGTCAATATCGGCAGGAACTACCGACAGAGAGTAGCCTATTCGCTCCAAGAGTTCTTTTCGTCTTGGGCTGGCGGAGGCCAAAATCAAATCTACTGCACCCACTGTCGCCTCTCTTTACTGCCCATTCGGGGGCGGATAGTTTTCGCCTTGTCCCTGCCGGGGGGCTTGTTGGTGGTCTCCTGATTGCAGACCTTGCTCGTACGCCTCTCTCGCAGCTGCCTGGTTGTTGGCCACGATGACTTTGATTTCATCGTAGGCCTCAGGCGAGGTAATCAGCAGCACACCGAAGTAAGCAATGTTGAAAAGCAAAACGTGACCACCGCTTAAGATCGACATCATCACTTGGCCCTCGACAATTCCGCCGAGAACGAAAAGCAGAACGGAAAGGAGCGGCCAAGCGAGTAAAATAGCAGTCATAAGAGGCGCAAATTTGTCGATCGATCGAAGTTGCGGAACCTTCTCAGGAGGAACCACAAGCCCAATGCATGCTGTAGCAACCAGCATGACCGCCACAGTAGTGAGATTGTGAATGATGACAAGGACAGGAACATCAAACGAAAAGAGCCACTTCAAACTCGACAGGAGAAAGACAAAAGAAATTGCCGCTCCAACACCAATGATGTATCGCGCGTAGGGGTCCCGCGGGTCGTTTAAGCGGACCAGCAAGCCGAAAACCAAAAGAGGCAAGCCCCACGAAAGTGCACCCGTCGCGCCACCAAACATTTGGAGCATAAAACCGCCAATGCCAACGACACCAAGGCCGAAGAAAGAACAGAGAAAGGGGAGCCATTTCAGTAAAAGCGGCGGCACCTTCTCTTTGATGTGCGACGGAGCTGCGGCAACCAGCAAGTACGAGCCACCAACGATAAGCGGCAACACGAAGAACTCAAATGTGGGCGAGTACTCAGACCATGCGAAAATAAGCGGGCTAAACCCCCAAGGTAAAAAAGCCGCAACTACCAAGGCTATCCCGCAGAGGTAAAGCATGCGCTTTTCAAATACTTGGTCTCGGAGCGTTGCCATGGGAATCCCAAACAACGTTCCCGGCTCAGACTGGGGCAATCTTTGAGCCAGGCTTGCAAGCGGGTCGATATATTCCTCGGCTTCTGATGAAGGAGGCTGCGCTTGCGGTTGCGTGGTCTCTTCCTGACCGCGCCACTGTTGTTCCTGAGGCGATGGCGCTGCGGGTGCCGGTGAAGCTGCCGGTGCCGGTGAAGCTGCGGGTGCCGGTGAAGCTGCCGGTGCCGCTTGGTCCTGCCCTTCTGGAACCCGTGCTTCAGGTTGCTGGGAAGTTGCCCAAGCGCCTTCTTTCGGAGCCTGATAGCCGAAAAGCGTCTTGGAAGCCGTGTGCCCAGGATTGGGACGACCGCAGTTTCCGCAGTGTGCATCCGCGGCGTTCATTGTGGCACCGCAATTTCCACATGGCTGTTCGGGGTTGCCCATTGACTCTCCTTCTACGAGAAATTCGCCTCACAATACCCTTTGACTAAACCGTGGTCAAACTAGGTAAAGGCCGTGGTAAACCGCGGCGGTGAGCAAGCCGACGATTGGTTTTCTGGGCGCTGGAAATATGGCCGAAGCGCTGATCCGCGGGCTCGTGGAATCTACAGCCCCCATAGCGGATAAGGTGATCGCATCCGCGCCAAGGCCAGAGCGTCTCCAAGAACTGGCCGACCGCTACGGTATATCGACCACCACAGACAATAGCGGTTTAGTCGAAAAGTCTGACATCGTGGTACTGGCAGTCAAACCCCAAGTTCTAACGAGCGTTCTCGAAGAGATTCGCCCAGCCGACCCCCAAAAACGCCTTTACATCTCTGTCGCCGCTGGCGTTTCCACGGCTCACATCGAGGCGTCTTTGGGCGATGGTGCGAGGGTGGTAAGGGCCATGCCCAACACACCGGCCCTGGTGTCCACTGGAGCCACTGCCCTTTCGAAGGGGGCAAATGTAAACGACGGAGACCTTGAACAAGCGACCGCCATCTTCAACGCCGTCGGCATTTCTGAGGTGCTTAGCGAACGACAACTAAACGCGGTTACCGGTCTTTCAGGTAGCGGACCGGCTTACATTTTCCTCGTTCTCGAAGCTCTTGCTGACGCAGGTGTGAAAGTCGGTCTATCCCGTCGCCATGCCCAACGGCTTTCGGCGCAAACCGTCATGGGGGCAGCCAAACTACTTCTCGAAACTGATCTACACCCGGGCCAACTGAAAGACATGGTCACTTCTCCGGGTGGGACAGCGATCGCCGGGCTTCATACATTAGAGGAGGGAGGCCTCCGAACCACCCTGATAAATGCAGTGGAGTCGGCAACACGTCGAGCCGAGGAATTGGGCGACCGAGGTGACCAATGAAATCTGTTTCAATTGTTTTTAGCTGTTTTCTTTTTTGGGTTGCCTGTGGAAGTCGACCTAACCAACGCGTTAACAAGAACGGAGAACCAATGGACGGCAAACAGGTCACTCTTTCACGCTTGGTCGAAGATCCACCGTTAGAAGGCCCTAGAACGCTTGGCCTTGCCATTTCGCCCGACGCAAAGTGGCTTACTTTTCTTCGCGGCTCGGAGAAAGACTCCGAGGTCCTCGACCTTTGGGGTGTTCCCCTCTCATCAACAGATCAAGAGCCTCGGCCTCTTGTACGTGCGACAGATATACTTGGCGACGAAAAAGAAGACCTTTCTGAAGCGGAAAGAATGGCACGAGAGCGAAAACGCATTCGACTTAGAGGACTCGTCGGCTACAAATTTTGCGGTAACGACTCCCACAACCTGCTCTTCACACTCGGTGGCGACCTCTATCACGTAACCCCCAAAGAACCGAAGCCCACGGTTAAACGTCTAACTCGCGACGGAGGAGCAAAACTAGATAGTCGCTGTTCTCCCAATGGGACTTATGCTTCATTTGTCCGAGATGGAAACGTTTTCGCGGTTAACATTCGTAAAAAGACTGTTTCTCAGATCACAAAAGGGGCAACCAAAACCAAGACGTACGGCACCGCAGAGTTCGTCGCCCAGGAAGAAATGGGTCGATACGATGGCCACTATTGGTCTGACGACGAACGCTACTTAGCCTATATGGAAGTCGACACCTCGGAGGTCTCGCTCAAGACACGTCCACAAATCCACGCAGATCGAACAGAGATGATCGAGCAGCGCTACCCCGCGGCCGGAGAAGACAATGCAAAGGTTTCTGTTTGGGTTCGCGATCTAAAAACGGGAAAATCGAGAAAAGTCACAACTCCAAAACAGGATGGCTACATCCCTCGGGTCAACTGGTTCCACGGCCAACTCTATTTGCAGTGGCAAAGTCGGGACCAAACCAAACTGGTCCTCTACAGGGCCGAAGCGCCAAAATTTCAGTTGGAGCGGCTCCACGAAGAGACGGACGAGGCGTGGGTCGAGCTCCATAACGACCTGCGAGTTCTAAAAGACGGAACGATCATTTGGCCCTCTGAAAGGTCAGGCACTCGCCAGCTCTACACTCTTTCTGGTGGCAAGTCCGAGCCCCTCACTGTTGGCAAAGACCCGGTAACCAACATCGTTGCAATCTCCGAAGACGAAAACACGGTCTATTTTCAGCGCGCTACCAACCGATCCAAAGAGAGACATTTCTTCTCGATCGACGTAAAGGAGCGACGAGAAACACAACTAACCAAGAAGCCTGGAACTCATTCCGTAAAAGGGCACGAAAGCGGCAAGGCGTTCATCGTTTCTTATTCAAACCTAACGGCTCTTCCTGAAACACGAGTCGTTTCCTCACTCGGGAAGTCCATATACAAGG
>CAYPIX010000136.1:0-8551 GCA_964410875.1 uncultured Kofleriaceae bacterium | reverse complement strand
CGTTGGTGTTGAGACTCGAACTAGTAGCCCAATACGAGTACCCAGACATCCAGAGACTCTAGCGAATCAAAAAATACAGAATCTCTTCCCCTGCGGAGAAGGTGCTGGATACGCTGGCGGCATTGTTAGTGCCGCCCTTGACGGGATTCGCGTCGCCCGCGCACTGGCCAGTCAATAAGTTCGACTAGGAGTTAGAAGCGCCAGGGGTACCGTCTGAATTCCCCGATGCGGCCTTGCCGCCGCCGCCGCGGCTTTTTCCAGCGCCAGTTCCATGGGCCCCGCTCGTACCACCAGGCCGTCCATCTTTATTCCCTGCGCCCGAACCAGGCTGTCCATTGCGACCGCCACCACTACCGGATGCGTGCTCGGTAGATGCTCCACCGGGTTTCCCATCTCGGTTACCTGTAGCTTTACTCCTGTTGCCGTAGAATCCGAGTCCATCGCCAGTACCGTGCTTTGCACTGGTTCCACCTGGTCGGCCGTCCCGGTCTCCTTTTCCAGATCCTTTAATCGAATCTCCGAGACCAGGTCCGTTACCTGAACCGTGTGTCTTAGAAGTACCTAGAGCGGTTTGTGACCGGTCTGGAGTCTGGGAAGTATCTCCCTTCGATCCGCATGCAGCGGCACAAAGAAGGATTCCTCCAGCTAAACTAATTCCGATGAAGTTTTTCATATCGATCTCCTTTGATGTAATCGAACTGTCATCCTAGCAGGCACACCATTGAGCTGCAATCATATTTTCAGTATGTTGAGAGTGCTTGTGGTTACAAACCAAATACAGATAACTATTGGGTTTCAATGATAGACAACGCTGCCAGGGCCATTTTACCGAAGTATGTCCGCGGGCTAATCAGCCTCTACAGAAACCTGGGGATCTCTCCCAACCAAGTTACGTTGGCCAGTCTGGCCGTCACCCTGGTTGCGGCCGTAGCTGTCGCCATGGGCTCGACTTGGGTTGCGATTGCCCTTTGGTGGTTGTCACGAATCTTTGACGGGACCGACGGTATCTACGCGCGCGAAACCGGAGCGACCAGTTCGTTCGGTGCCTACCTCGATATTCTTTGTGACATGGCCTCCTACTCGATCATGATAGTCGGCTTTTTGCTTGTTCACCCCCAACTGACTTTCTCTTGGGTCTTTATTCTCTTTCTCTATGTTCTCTGCATCACGAGCGCCCTTTCTCTTGGCTCCCTCGAGTTCAATGCAACTGGCGAGAACAAAGATAACCGCGCCCTTCACTTTGGCGCCGGCCTGGCTGAGGCTGGCGAAACCGGCATCGCTTACACCATCTTTCTGCTTTGGCCATCCGGGGTTGTGTTCACGTCTACTATTTGGATCGTTGTGCTTGCATCAACGGTAATCTCTCGAACAATGCTCGCTCACGATGTTTTAAAATAGTTACAGGTACTTTTTAGAATCTACGGTTACCCAAGTCGCTTTTGAGCTCGCTAGGACTTCGCCATCTGCGGTGCATAGCGCACTCGCTACCTGAATCTTCCGTCCTCTCTTCCTGTTTAACCACCCCATCACCACACATTTCTCTCCAAGAGCGGGCCAACGAAACGTCTCTACTGACATTCTGCCTAAGAGAGCGAACACCGGCGTTTCATTGACGAAAGCCCCAAAATATCCGGGGCAATCGAGCGCTGCCCAACCGATAGCAGAGGAAACGAGTCCCTCCGGATCAATATGGTTCTCACTAGGCACCCAATCTGCCGCCACGACGTTTTTCCCGGGGACTTCACCTGCGTGAATTCTCAATCCAGACGGATTCTCTGTGCCGCAAACAAAACAGCCAGGGATTGCGTGGTGGTGCCTCCCGATAAAGCGGGACCGGGCATCCTTAGCCTCTTCAAAAGTCACTGCCGCCGGTATCGCCAGATTTAATTTGTCGCACACACTTGCGGATGCAACCACGACGGCCCCATCGCGGAGTTCTATTCCTTCTTCTACAACCGCGACATGCAAAGGTGTGTCGAGCGGCGGAGGGGCTAACAAGGTAACAACCACTGGTTCTGTCGTTTTCATGGCGTTCGCAAGCAGCCCCGCGGTGTAGCCACCATTTCCAGACCGCGGAGGTCCACAAAAGTCGCGATCGATCGACAGTTCCAACATCCCTCAGATTGTGCGGGATTCCTTTGCATTTTCCCAACGCTGTGACATCAAGAGCGGTCTCCCAATTTTTCGTCCCAACGAAAGCCTCCCCATGAATCTGCAATCACTTCGAACTCTCCCAGTTTTTTTCCTTGCAACTTTTGCCGTAAGCTCTTGCGACACCAAGCCTACAGGCGAAACCAATGAGCAGAACTTCGGTGCTGAAATTCTGCCAGGGTCGCCCGAAGAAGCGGCAATCCTAGAACTGGTCAACACTGCTGATCTGGAAGAATTGGACAAAGATGCTGGCCTAAACGCCAACGCTGCCAAGGCCATAATTGCAGAGCGCGAACTAGGAGATTTCACATCTCTAGATGAGCTTCTCGACGTCAAAGGGGTAGGCCCAAAAGCTCTTGAAAAACTTCTGGAGCACGCCCGGGCCAAAGGCCTGATTGGTGATACTGCTTCTGTCGAGGTGTTCTTCTCGCCACTCCCCTTGGATGAGAGCCACGTAGCCGAAGTCGCAAACCTCATCGACAACGCCAAGAACTCCGTCGATATGGCAATTTTCAGTTACCGGTCCGGCGATATCTCGGCGGCGATAGAAAGAGCTGTTTCCAACGGAGTCGAAGTTCGTGTGCTTTTCCAAAAGGCCGGTTCAGAGAATAAATTAGAAGGATCGAAACTAGAGAACTCTACTTCAGCGAAGTTCGAAGAACTTGGAGCCGATGTTCGCTTTGTAAATAGAATCAACCATCACAAATTCATTATTGTCGATGGCCCTCGAAGCGACCTAGCCGACGCAAGAACCGCAACAGTCCTATCAGGCAGCGCCAATTTTAACGCGCCCGCAGCCAACAAATTTGATGAGACTACCCTGGTAATAAAAAATTCAGAGGAAACCGCCATCGAGTTCCAGCGTGAGTTTAATCTGCTTTGGAAACACTCAAGAGATTTCGCTTTCTTTGACTTCGAATTCGTCGAGTCAGAGTTAGATCTTACGGATATCACGTTCAATGATGACCATGGCTTAGAGATCTTCATGACGTCCGCGAACTACAATATCAAAGAGGACTCCACTACCTTCAGAGTCGACCGGGACTCCATGGTCGGCGCCGACTTGTGGGTCGAAGCCATTGAAGAGGCGGATGAGCAAATATTGATTTCCTCTGGGCACCTACGTCTCCGGCCCGTTGCTGAAGCACTCATCGCGAAGAAAGCAGACGACCCAGAAATCGACATCCGAGTTTACTTGGACCAGCAAGAATACGTGAGTTTCTCCACCAATAAGAAGCAAACCGACAAACGCGAGAAGTGTCTTGAAGACGCTGAACTCCTCGACAGTGAGAGCAAGCGGGAAAGAAAACTATTCGACTGCCTTCAAAAGAGCTTCCTCTGGGCTCGTGACATCAGCGACGCGGGGATTGAGGTCCGCTTTAAAACGTACGCGTTGCGATGGCACCATTCGTACGCGCCACAAATGCACAATAAATGGATGGTGACCGACGGCGAACGTGTCGTTACCGGCAGCTACAACCTTTCCATCAACGCCGAACAAAACAGTTTCGAAAACATGCAGAGTTTCGAAGGTGATTCCTACAAAGCATTGGCCGAGCTTTTTGTAGACAAGTTTGAAACTCTCTGGGCAACAGGTGACGGCGAGCTTGCAAACATCGAGGAACGCATAGAAACCGAAGATCCGGTCCCCTTGGTTTTCGCTGATACTCCTATCGCCCTTACGACCGATGAAGTCGGCGAACTTCGCAAACTCATGCGAGCCAACTGTCCCCAAGCGGGTAGCGAAGCGTTCCGAAAGTTCCCGGAAAAAAACCAGACCTGCCCCAGAAACTAGCCTCTCGCGAGTGAACCCCCCTCGACTTATTGCGGGGGGAAGTAGGATTTCGGGTTCTTGGCGCGCTAGTGGCTAGCCTCTTCAATCTCTGTTGATCACGGTACCACCGCGGCCTAGATTGCGCTCGCTTCACGCGAGACGCACCCATGATCCAACGTTCTATCCTTCCAAAAATATTCCTGCTCGTTTCTCTTGCCGCGACCTTCATCGGCGCTATCGATGCTCATGCCCAGGTAAATACCTCGGGTATCCGGGGGACAGTGACAGCGGGTGACGATGGCACCAAACTTGGCTACGTCGAAGTCACGCTGATCCACAAACCCAGCGGAAATACGAAGTCGACATTTACAAACGAGAGCGGAGCCTTCGCCTTCAACGGCCTGCGAGTTGGCGGTCCCTACAGCATCAAAGTCTTCATGGAGGGTTTCCTTCCCCAAGGTGCGGACGGTATTTATCTCTCCGCCGGCAAGAAAGAGAATTTTCCATTTGTTCTACCAGTCGCGGGCGAGACCATTCAAGTTACCGGATCGGCCGCCAAGGCCACTACCTCCGATAAGCGAGTCTTCGACGACAAGACAATCCAGGAATTGCCCTCCATTGGCCGTGATCCAAAGGACATTGCCCGTCTAAGTCCAGACGCCATTATCGACGATTCCAATAGCGATGCTATTAGTATTGGCGGTGCGAACAACAGATTCAACAGTGTTACGATTGATGGAATTCGTCAGGATGACGATTTTGGCCTCAACGCGGGCGGCTTTCCAACCCGGCGAAGTCCCGTTTCCCTCGCAGCTATTGAGGAAGTTGCCGTTGAGACCTCGCCCTTCGATGTTCGTTACGGAAAATTCCTCGGCGGAAATATCAATATCGTAACCAAGTCTGGAACCAACGACTTTCACGGAAATCTGTTTGCGGCTTATACGGATGAAAATTTTACCGGTACTAGAACGGGGCCAGAACGACGCACCGGTGATTTTCGTGAGGCCAGATATGGATTGAGCCTTGGTGGCCCGATCGTCAAAGATAAAGTCCACTTCTTCGCAAGTGTAGAAGGCCTTAGCGCTACGACGCCCACCGACATTGGTGTGCTCGGCTCGGGCGCTGCAATTGAGGTCACCGATATCACGGCTGCTGAGCTCGCTCAGGTGCAAGAAATCACCCGGAGGGTGTACGGATTCGAGCCAGGGCAACCCGACTGCGACGCCAACGGGCGATGTAGAACCCAGTCACTCGATGAAGACGACCTCAAACTCCTCGTAAAGCTGGATTGGGCAATAAACGAAAAGCACAGAGCAACCGCTAAGTACCAGCGAACCACTGGCAACGAGATTCGACAACAGTTCTCTAGCGCCAGACGTCTCACTCTCACATCCAACTGGTACAACGCGACCGATACTCTGAACGCCTTCAACGCGCAGCTCTTCTCGGACTGGACCGATAACTTTTCTACCGAGATCGAATTCAGTGGAAAGATCGTGGACAACCGCCAGGCTCCCCTGAACGGTGCTGACTTCGCGCAAGTGACCATTGATGGTGCTGACAAAGACGGTGACGGTATTGCCGATGGCGAGATTCGACTCGGGCCAGATCGATTTCGACACGCGAATAAACTCGACAACAACCTTTTTCACTTCAAAACTCAGGCAAACTACCTGTTCAGCAACCATCAACTCACTGCCGGTTGGGAGTTAGACCTCTTCAGCGTCAACAACCTCTTTGTTCAGCGCAGTCTTGGCGATGTCGACTACGACTCAATTGCTGACTTTGAAGCTTTAGCGCCAAGCCGCTTTCGCTACAATAATTCGATTACCGGCAATGCGAATGACGCGCGGGCTGACTGGGGCTACAGTACTCACGCTGTTTACCTCCAAGATCAATTTGATCCGACTCCAAACCTTACGTTTCAGGCCGGCGTTCGTGGTGAAATCTACCAGACCGGTTCCGACGTGGTTCAGAACGATAATTTCGAGATCAGAAACGGTTTCCTAAACACGGCGACCATCGACAACAAGTTCTTGGTCATGCCTAGAGCTGGAGCTAGCTGGCGCGCCATTCCAAGACTGAATCTTCGCGGAGGTGTAGGCCTCTACGGTGGAGGCACCCCCAATGTTTGGCTTTCCAACAGCTATACAAACGATGGCGTTCGCGTTGCGAGTGCCGACTCACGTGTTGCCGCGGAGCTAGCTGGTTTTAATGGGCGAGATATTCCCGATGCCATTGTTCAACAACAAATAATGAACGTGAACGGGAACGTGGATGCGTTAGATCCAGATTTCTCCCTACCTTCGACTTGGAAAGCATCCCTCGGGGCTGACTACACATTCGACATTCCCAAGGTTGGTCCCATTGGCTATGACTTCGAAGTCAAAGCCAACTACGTTTACAGTCGTGTGAATCGAGGGGTAACTTGGCAGGATCTTCGTCGAGACAGCGATCTCTTTCCCAACAATCAACCCGTTGGCACCCTTCCAGATGGACGTCCCTACTACGACAACACTTGTGTCGCTGGCGATGCGACCTCTTGCTTTAACCCAGAACGTGGCTATGACTTATTTCTCACCAATGTGAACGGGGGTTCCATCCACAGTGCCACCCTCTCCCTTGCAAAGAGCATCGGGCCACTAAGTCTCTCCGGCTCTTACGCGTTCCAAAGAGCGACCGATGTCAACCCAGCTACAAGCTCAACCTCTGCGAGTAACTACGGGCGTGTCGCCGTGGTTGATCCGCAGAACCTAACAGTTGCAACCTCGAACTACGAACGTGCACACCGGCTTGTTGGCATCCTGCAACTCTCTGGAAAACCGTTTAAAAATCACAAAGGTCTTTTTGCATCGTACGTAAACGACCTCAGTACCAATCTCGCTCTTTTCTGGGAATCGCGCTCTGGCCAACCCTTCAGCTACACGTACGATGGTAACGACGACGACCTGGGCAGGCTCTTCGGTGAAGAAGCAGAATTCGCCGACAGAAACCGAAATCTCTTCTA
The DNA here is from genome assembly GCA_964410875.1 of uncultured Kofleriaceae bacterium. Lineage (GTDB taxonomy): Bacteria > Myxococcota_A > Polyangia > Haliangiales > Haliangiaceae > CAYPIX01. Next base: position 1,619 of record CAYPIX010000136.1, on the reverse strand, counting down.
CGTGCCCGATGGTTCAGGGAACGACGTGATTCTCGACGGAATAGACGAAAACGAATTCAACAACGTTTTGGAACAGACCGGGCTTAGCAAGTACCGAGGACAGATTGCCCCGCGAAACGCGTTCCGTAGTCCCTGGTTCCATAAACTCGACATGCGCTTTTCACAGGAACTACCCAGCCCCATCAAAGGTCATAAAGGGAAGTTCATTCTCGATATTGAAAACGTTGGCAACCTGTTGAGCAGCAAATGGGGACGCTTCGAACAAGTTAACTTCCCATACGTAGCGCCGCTTGTAGATGTCAACGTCGACCCGGCAACCGGTCAATACATCTACAGCGATCTCCGCACTACTGACGATCTCGTACGGGTCAATATCCCTGCGTCCATTTGGCGAATCCAGATGACGCTGATGTATGACTTCTAGTGCCTTTTTTCCCTCGAGAATGGAATAACGCACTCTCTCAAGCGGTATAAGGGGGTGTGCCATATCGTTCGCCCTCACGACCAGCGGGCAATCTGCCCTGCCCCAGCTGCCGACTTGAACAGAAACTGGTTTCCACGGAAGCACAAGATACACCCGTAGATCATTGCCTGAGCTGTAAGGGCGTTTGGATCGCGGCCAGAACTTTTAACCACCTTAGAGTCGAGGCAACCAAGTTAGAGCGAATCGCAGACGAGTTCCCTGCCTTCGCAAGACCCGACGTCGTTACTTACAGAAAATGCCCCGAGTGCAATGGGGATTTAAAGCGAGTCAACTTCGGAAGAAATTCTGGCATCATGATTGATGCCTGTAGAAAGCACGGCGTTTGGCTAGACGCCGGCGAACCCAAACGTCTCGCACAATATCTCCAAGGCCCAAATGCGGCCCCGAGGGATAAGTCGACAGCACCATCAGCCCCAAACGAATACAAACTTCCTCCCGAACGGTCTCGGCCTGTTGTAAACGATGACTCTTGGGCAGTTGGGATTTTGATAGAACTCGTCGACTTCTTCAGCGACATTCTATTTGACTAGTAGCAAATCACGATTGACCCGACGAACCTTATGGAGCAGGTCCGCCGGGTACTCTCGCTACTTGGGGAAGCAGGTTGTTTCGAAAAACTTTCCTGCTGAGGATCGCTTCCGGCTGGCCAGCCGGGGAGCGAGTTTCGAAACTAGTGCTTGACGTAAGCCCCGGGAAGGCCAATAAATAGTCAGACGGGGTTCCCAAAAGGGAACACCACGAGTTTTCAGGTAGTTATCATGGACCATCGCTCATTACGTATCGGAGATTTGGAACTTTTTGCGGATTTAGCCCGTTTGCGCTCGGTTCGCGCTGCAGCCCGAAGGCGAGGTTTTCATCCAAGTCGAGTTTCAAAAACCCTCGATCGCCTAGAGCAGAAACTCTCTGCAACCTTGTTCGAACGGACCGGCTCTGGTTTGGTTCTGACTCGCGAAGGGGTAGAGCTCTTAGAAATCGCCACCGAAGTTCTTCGAGTAGCCGAACCTCTTGAACGACGGCAGGAGCTTCGTGAAGCGGAGAGCACTCTATTGTCTATCGGTTCCGTCTCATTCCTCATTCGCACGCTTCTAGCGTCTCGCATGGACCGAGCACACGCCCTTACCGCCCGCCATCGATT
>CAYPIX010000135.1:2587-8670 GCA_964410875.1 uncultured Kofleriaceae bacterium | reverse complement strand
TAACGACGGTGGCTGGCGGTGGAAATCCCGCAGGCGGCAATGGAGATGGTGGTTTAGCGACGTCGGCACGTCTTTCGTCTGCCCGTGATATAGATATTCGTGGCGAGGGCAACCTTCACATCGTAGAGAGCAGTGGAGTTGATCGAATGCGACGCGTGGATGCGTTGACGGGGGTGATAACGACGGTGGCTGGCGGTGGAAATCCCGCAGGCGGCAATGGAGATGGTGGTTTGGCGACGTCGGCAGAGTTGTCGGTTCCCCGTGATGTAGCTATTGATGGCGAGGGCCATTTGTACATCGCAGAGGGGATTAGTCGCGTTCGCCGCGTGGATGCAAATACGGGTGTGATAACGACGGTGGCCGGGGGTGGGAGTCCCGCAGACGGCCTTGGAGATGGTGGTTTGGCGACGTCGGCACGTCTTTCGAGCTCTAACGGCCTCGCCATTGATGACCAAGGTCACCTCTATGTCACAGACAGAAGGTCTCGTATTCGCCGCGTGGATGCCTTGTCGGGGGTTATAACGACTTTAGCCGGGGCGAGTTTTCTGGGGTTCAGTGGAGACGGTGGTTTAGCGACGTCGGCACGTCTTTCAAGCCCTCGTGGCCTAGCCATTGACGGCCAGGGGCATCTGTACATTGCCGACAGGAACAATGGACGTGTTCGCAGAGTGAATGCTGAGACGGGGGTCGTCACGACCGTGGCGGGTGCTAGTGGAACAATAGCGGTAGATTTTCGAGCTCTGGTCGCTGCTGGTGACAAGGTCCTTATCGCGGGGGGCACATCCGGTGTGGTCCAACGTTTTCGAGAGAGTGAAGGACTCCGGAGCGTGGCGGGCCGCTATCCTCACCCGGTTTCCACGGGAGACTTAGCGCGGTTCCGCAGTGAGGGGTTTGGTTCGGTGGGGGGCGTAGCCTTCGACTCGACGCGCGAGCAGTTTTATTTTACCGAAACCACGCACCATCGAATCTACGAAGTGACGATGCACGATCCGGCGAATGACGTATCTCGGGAAGAGCCAGACACTTGGACCATTGATGTTTTGGCCGGGGTTGGTGGTGAGGGATTTGATGACGGAGGTGACAACCCACTTTTATCCAGGTGGCGCTTACCAATGGGTTTGTACCTCGATGAAACACAGCGCGAGCTTTACGTTGCGGACAGCGGCAATCATGTGATTCGACGAATCGATTTATCGTTGGGCGCTGTGACTACGGTTGCTGGAATCCCGGAATCCCTTGGTAACGGCGGAGATAACGGACCCGCCCTTGAGGGAACGCTTGCGAATCCTGCTGCAGTGACCTTCTGTCCGAACGGCGACCTGTTCATTGCCGACACTGGCAACCACCGCGTCCGCCGCGTGGCGGCCCAGACTTCGCTTTTGTCTACGGTCCTAGGGGTTGATGTGCCGGGCTCTTCGGGCTCTGGAGCGCCGTCTCGGTTCTTCCCTGTGGATTCGCCGCTGGGGCTAACGTGTGACGGTGATGGCAATGTTTACGTCACGTCTCGCACTGTTTTGCGCCAGCTTGTGGCTAACGGGGATAGGGTTGTCGATGGCTCAGGATCGGTTGCAACGATCTACGGCGGCGATTCCGATATGAGCTTTCCAGCGTCGGCGACTCGGTGTCTTACCGGTGTTGATGTTGAAGAATCTGGTGTAGCGCTTGTGGCGGACTCGTGTTTGGGGTTTGTGGTACGCCTGGAGCTGGAGAGCGTTTCCGAGCCGTAGGCCCGCTCAAAGGAATATTGCTTAGATTACAAAGCGTAAGTCGTTGGTGAAGGTCGGATACGCATAGATTCGAGAACGCAGAGATTCTGCGGGGACCGCGTGCTCCATGGCCAGGGATAAGAAATTGATGGTTTCACTTGCTCCATGGCCTACGAGGTGCGCTCCGGCGATCGTTCCATTCTTTTTGTTCACCAAGACCTTGGCATAGGCAACATCCTCTAAATAGGTTTTGGCACCGAGCCATCCAGACATATCCGTCTTTTTAACATCAACCTCTACCCCTTTTGCTGCAGCCTCCTCTTCGGTAAGGCCAACTCGAGCAAGAACTGGTGTTGTGTAGACGGCGGAGGGTACGAATGAATAGTCGGGTAGGGCCACAGCCTGACCCGCAATAAGTCGCCCCACAGTGCGTCCCTCTGCAGAGGCGACCGGAGAAAGTTGAGGCGTACGTAGCAGGTCGCCGGCAAACCAGATTTTTTGGTTTTCTTGGCTGCAAAGTCCATCGAGAGCAACTCTCCCCCCCTCTTCGGTAATTCCGGCCTTGGCTAGGTGTAGTCCTTCAAAGTTGGGGACTCGCCCAGCACCGTGGAAGACTTGCTCGGCAGTAACAGTTTGATTCTTTCCGTCCTTCGAAAACGAGACTTTGAGACAGCTCTTCGGCGCGCGTTCGACGGAGTCGATACCAACTCCCGTGTGGAGTTGGATGTGTAGAATATTTGTTGAAAAATCCGTGAGAGCCGTCACGGCTCCCTGATCGAACCGTCCCAAGATTGTAGGAGCTATTTCTAAGATAGTTACGGTCGTTCCAAGGCGGGCAAGAACGTGGGCAAACTCAAGAGCTATTACGCCACCGCCGACGAAAATCGCGGATGCCGGGAGTTTGTTCATATCCAAAAAGCCGGAACTGCTAGTAATTAATTCAGCGCCAGGGAATGAGAGCGGTCTAGGTCGTGAGCCGGTTGCCACGACAACGCTTTCTGCTGTTAGATTTTTTCCATCAACAGAAACGGTATTTTTGCCCGTAAACTGAGCGCTGCCACGATACAAGTCAATGCCGCGGTCTTCTAAACTTTTCGCCATTGCATCGGGCATCGACCCAATGAGTCCGCGTTTCCTCTCAATCAGTTTAGACCAATCAAGGCTTGGTGTAGCCGCCGTGATGTGATGTCCCGCGGCGCGGCGAATTGAGTCTAAAGTCTCACTTGCAGCAACAAGGATCTTTTTGGGCACACACCCGTGATTGGGACAGGTTCCGCCGACGTCGTGACTCTCGATGATGGCCACCGATTTTCCAGCCTTTTTTAATTCACCGGCCGCACCTTGGCCGGCATTCCCGGCGCCAATTACAATTGTGTCGTAAGATTTGTTCAAATTAACCATCTCTTGAGGTGGGGTTGGTTCTCAGCTACGTCAATGCGCGTAGACTAACTATGCCAGTACGCAAGGGCGAAATAAAGAGCAGTGGTTGGGGCAGAGGGCGATCGTTAATTCTTCCCTGCCTCGCTCGGGGGGGGGCGTCCCGAGTAAGTCCGATAGATAGGGCGGACGCGCCGCAACGGGACTGCTTAATTGATAGGTGGCTGGACGATGTCTGGCGGAACCAAGAAGAAGACATCTCTGCTGTCCAAGGGCGATCCATCGCCATTGACGGTTAAACGTGCTTGGAAAACTTGGGGCACGTTGCTTGGAAGCTGAGTGGTGTTGACGGCCACAGGTTGCACGTCCCAACAAATCGGTGTTCCAGGAGTGAGTCCTAGAAAACTATCATCGCGAGTATCTGCGTTTGTGTCGATGGTTGTGGATACGTTTGTGCATCCACCCGCGCCTGAAACGTTTACTTCTAGGAAGTCGATGAATTGAAGGGCATTTCCGTCAACGTCGGTTTGTTCGATGGTGACATCGATGGGCAACCCTCGAACGACCTCGAGCACTGCATTCACCGTTTGTGGCACAACCGCTGCGTCTTGCGCCGCGAACACGTATGGATTCCCCGCTGGGTCTACTGTACCAGATGCGATTGCAATGTCCGCGGCGACGCTCTGAGCTGTACCGGCACCTCCTTCGTCACCTTGGCCGAAGAGCCCGAGAAAACGAATTCCTTCCGCGATGAGAGCAGCGCCAGCCGTCGCGGCGGTAAAGAGCGAACAGCGAGGGCCCGAGCACTGATCGTCTGCGTCGGTAATCTGGATGAGAATGCGAATAGCGGAAGGGCGGAAGCCGGGGCAACCAATGCCAGAATCGGCGCAGTTGGTGTTGGTGTTTTCGCAGTTGGCTTCGTCGGCGACACAGGCTGGAGCTTGCAAGGTGGCCTCGCGGGAACCTCCCCCTGTGCCTGGAATCGCACCCGCTGTGGCGTTGGGATCCTCTTGGAGTGATAACACGTTGCGGTATGTATCAATTTCGTCGAATACACCGACCCCAGTCCACATATCAGGGATGCAGCCGTCGCCAACCAAAGGATCTTCTACGCACAAGCCGTTGAAACACACGCCAGCTGCACAGTCTTCGTCCAAAAGGCACGTTCCGCCAGTCGGCGCGCAGCGAAGGGTGTCGACGATAGCTGGGACACCGTTTACAGGGTCGGCCATGGCCGCAAGTTCCTCGAACATAGAACCTGTCGTGTCAAAGGAGAAGTAAATGTCGGCAAACTGAATGCTGGTGCGGAACGCAAGGGTGTCTTCTGGAGGAGATGTTGCGTCTTGGTAGGGAACCAAGAAGAAGAAATCTCCGTTGGATTGGGGATTGTCGGCAGGGTTGTTTGGATTTGTGCCCGCGACAGATTCTACAAGGTCAGAGACCCCGTCGTTGTCTGTGTCGGCGTCTTTTGCGGAACTTTCGCCACCGTCATGGATGCCGTTACAATTTACGTCTTCGTCCATGTCAGAAATACCGTCGTTGTCAGAATCGAGCTCGATTGCATCGTGGAGTCCGTCGCCATCTGTATCGAGAGGCGGTGTGGACAAATCGTCATCACCAGCTTCGAGTCTGTCGATTATACAGTCGCCGTCGGTATCGTCGTCCAAAAATGCGGGAAGGAGGTCGCCATCGATGTCCCCATCGCCCTCGGTCCGATCGGAAATGTTGTCGTTGTCTGAATCCGTGTCGAAGAAGTCTGGGGTCCCATCGCCATCCGAGTCTAGGGGTGGGCTCACTTCGCCGATTTCCGTTATATCGGTGATGCGGTCGCCGTCGTTATCAAGGTCCGCGAAGTCTGGAATCCCGTCTCCGTCAGGATCGCCTGTTCCCTCTTCGGCGTCTGGGATTCCGTTGTTATCGGAGTCTGTGTCGAGATGGTCTTGAACACCGTCGTTGTCGGAGTCCACTGGAGTTCCGTCTTCTCCTAATTCATCGGTGTCTAGGATCCCATCACCATCAGAATCGGTGTCGAGATAGTCATCGATGCCATCCCCGTCAGTGTCGACTCCTTCGCCAGCGCCCTCGTCAACGTCGCTAATGCCGTCTCCATCCGAGTCTGGTAAGTCGAGCGCTCCATCGTCGGAGGAGCTACAGGATATAAAAACAAACACGAGGACAGACAGAGAGAGTCGGCGCAACATAGGGCTCTATTATACCGTCAAAGTGAGGTCGGTTCACCTTGGCATATAGGGGTAATTGCAACTATCTTGAGCCTACGTCTCGGTCGCTGTGCGTGAGCCGACGAAGGCTGACCACACACGTATACATTGCGTTCTGCATTTCAGGGCGCGGCGTTCACTGTGGTGGGTTTACTGTTTGGCGTCTTGAAGAGGCCTAGCATTGACACCCGCGCCTTTGAGTCCTAGTTTCCGGGCCTCGCAGTATCCTGCAGAAAGAAGTTTGTGACGTGTTACGTAAATCTGTATTAGTAGTCGTTTTGGTGAGTGTCTCTTTTGGTCTTGGCAACGCTAGTGGTGATGCGAACGAACAGGCACTCGTTGATGAAGTTGAGGTTTCAAACGTGTTGGAAGCTTCACGTTTTGGCAAAGACGTGACGCTTAAAGCCCAGAAGGCGCTCAAAGTCTCCACTTCGCTCGGCGCTCTCATTTCAAATAGCGGCGTGTATGAGCCTGTCGGATCCAGTATCGCGCTGACCGCAACGGTGCCGGAAGACACGGATGCGAAAGAAGTCGCTGAAGCGGTTTGGTATGTGTTGTCTGGGGACAACCGCTTTCGCGGAGTGGACTGCGGCTACTTCTTAATGGGCGAAACCAAGATCGACGGTACTCAAGTCGGCAACCAACCAAGCTGGAGCGAATATACAATAACGTACAGCGACGATGGTTTCGTCGATACGTGTTCAGGGGAGGGTGCCCCAGGCTACGCGGTGTACGAAATCGCCGTGAGCTTGGGTGCCGATAACGGTGCGCATTTGACTCT
>CAYPIX010000135.1:0-2487 GCA_964410875.1 uncultured Kofleriaceae bacterium | reverse complement strand
CGGTGTACGAAATCGCCGTGAGCTTGGGTGCCGATAACGGTGCGCATTTGACTCTGCTTTCCACGGTAGAGTGATGCCCCGTTCGCCTTAGTAAGGTGGAGCCTTCGCCTCGAGTCTACAGGGCCTGATATTCTCGCTGCGAGCCAGGTAGTTCCGTTGTCAAGCCTTCTGGGAATATAGAGAATTTGATGTCTCCTGGGACGTGGAACTCCCGAAGAAGCTGCTTTCGCAGATCAAAGGCTTGCTCTACTGCCAAATCGGTTACGACTGTGTCTATGACAACCCCTTTAGGCGTCCACCACACCGTTAGTGTAGGTTGCACTTCAAGATGCGTGGTGACTATTTTCTTCTGCCAAAAAAAACGTGGCTTGATCTTCTGGACTTCTTTTATCGTTGAACGGGAGTAGACCGTAAAGAAGTTGCCCGGAGACTCAACGACCATTTCGAGTCCGTTTTTCTTTGCCCATTTGTGTACTGCATTTTGGGTGGGCGTCCGGTCCATGATCTTTTTACCGGTTTGGGTGGACTCTGTGGAGTTCGGTTGTTTGGCTCTTTTAGACAGCCGCGTATTTGTCGGTTTGCTTTGTAAACTTCCTGGCCTGGTGGTGCTCTGCGACTTAACTTGACCGTGTTTTGGCAAAGGACGACGGTTGTTTTGCCCGCGGCTCCTGGAAGCATCGGCAATTCCGTTGGCTGCCAGGAAAAGTGCACCGAACGCGATAGCCGTGGGGACATAGAACCTTTTCATGTAACCCTTGAATTGCAAACGGGGGGCCACGGGAACCGTCTCATTGTTTCAAGGGCTTTAGGTCTTGCCGGGGTGTTGCAAAACACGCGACTTAGTGTCAATTCCTGGCGATTCTATGGTTCAAGACGGGGCACAAATGGTGGAGCCGCTTTCAAGAAGACGGAATGTCGGGCTTGTCCGACCGGAGTAGGGCGAAGAAATCGCATCCAAACGCAACTGACCCTGTGGTTGTAAAAATGCTTGTTGGTGCTCGTCGCAAACATCCAACCTGGGGCCCGAGGAAGCTCAAAGCATGGCTTGAGGGCAAAGGCTACGAGATGCCAGCGACCAGCACCATCGGGAGTATTTTAAGGCGGGAAGGGCTCGTACGGCCAAAGAAACGGCGCTCGCGTCCCGGCAAATGGGGCGGCCTACTTGGCTCTCTGGGTTCGACATCGTCAACAAAAGCGGGCTCGGCGTGCGTTTTTGAAAGAACGAAAACAGGTCCACCAGCTCACCTATGGCGACGAGAGCTAACGCTTTCGTGCAACGGTCCTATCCGCCGTACTGGGCTCGATACTTCGCTGACAGCTCTGTGCGCAGCTCGTAGTACATCATGGCGTCTTGCTGCTCTCGCTTGCTCCAATACATTCCTACGTTGCTCCAGTCGATTACGGTCATTCCGAAGGAAGCCAGCACCTCTACGGCGTCACGGCCCTGGGAAGCCGCAGCACTCATTGCTTCGCCAATCTCAATGTATCGCTCGAAGGGGATGGGCTCAGCTCCAACATCACCGCCGACTCCCTGTGCCGCTGCCTGGGATCCGTGGGCGCCAAACTGTCCCTGGGAAGCCGCAGCGAAAGCGTTGCTGTATACCGTTGTGATCGTCATGGAGGTGTCGTTCTGCATGCGGCGCATCCACTCTGCATTTACACGCTCCCACTGATCTGGAGCAATGCCTGCTGCCGCAATGACAGTTGCTGGATCGCCGCCGCCCATGGTTTGCGCATTCACGGTCGCCCATTGCTCGAGGCTGATTCCTTCGACCGGAGCCAACTCTCCGCCGCCGGGCTCTGAGCGCATCTGCGTCGCCTGTTCGGCCATGATTCGCTCTTGGGCAATGCTGCTTTCGCGCATTTCAAGGTCTATTCGGTCTTCGCCAGTCTGGGAGGTCCAATGATCGATAGCCCAGCCACAGTAGGTCGCCCAGTGGTTATGGTTTTGGAAACCTAGCTCACGAACCGCTTCATCCATCGCGGCAACTTGGCCAGCATCGCCCAGATGGTTCGATTCTGCGAACCGCGCCGTCATCTTTGCCTGCCAGTAGAACCATTCCTGCATGTCTATGCCTACGAATTGGGGCGGCAGCGGGTAGCTGTGTCCTTGGTAGATGAAAGTGTTCGGATCAGTTTGCGCCTGGCTGTCGACAGCATCTTGCGCAGCCTTTGCCATATCCTTAAGCTTGTTAAAGAGTCCCATCGTCACATTATACGTTCAAGAACGTCGTTGTATTCCTAGCTCGCGCGAGATATTTCGCGGAATCGTTCCGAGAATTGGCATGTAGGAATCCGGAGACCCTGAACTGCAAGAAGCAATTAGAGGCCGCCCAAAACGACCCTGTGCTAAAAAGCAATTGAAAGTGGCGGACAGAGCTCTGGAGACGAGCCCCATTTCAAAAGTCGCATAGTACCGGCCAACAAGCGTACACTGACTTAAATGCGTAGTGATTCTGAGAAAAGCTCGTCTTGTAATTCGGTAGA
>CAYPIX010000134.1:0-8674 GCA_964410875.1 uncultured Kofleriaceae bacterium | reverse complement strand
AATCACCCCTTCTGCCGATTACGCGACGATGTCAAACTGTCAGTTAGCTGTTGAGGCGGCTCCAGAAGTCGAGAGCATCAAGGCAGACATCTTCAAGAAGCTAACCGAGAACACGTCAAAAGAATGCATCCTTGCTTCCAACACGTCGTCTATTTCAATTACCAAACTGGCCGCGTACACGGATAGACCCGAGCGCGTTATCGGCATGCACTTCATGAATCCAGTGCCGGTAATGAAACTAGTGGAAGTTGTACGGGGGCTTGCTACTTCAGAAGCTACCTACAAAGAAACGATGGATCTCGCGGAGCGATTTGGGAAAACCACGATCACTTCTCGCGACATCCCCGGTTTTATCGTCAACCGAATTCTCATCCCACTGTTGAATGAGGCTTGCTACGCACTCTTTGAAGGGCTTGGAACTGCGACAGATATTGACACAGGTATCAAACTTGGCCTGAACCACCCCATGGGGCCACTCGAGCTCGCCGATCTTATCGGACTGGACACGTGCCTTTCTATTGCCATGGTGCTGCACACAGAGCTAGGCGACGACAAGTACCGACCGTGCCCGCTCATGCGTCAACACGTCGCTGCGGGCTGGCTAGGCCGAAAGACCAAGCGTGGATTCTATCAATACGATGAACGCGGAAAGAAAGTGGCCGTTTAGTCAAGGAGACATCTATGCAGTTTGAACTAACCGAAGAACAACAGCTTATTCAAAAGACGGCTCGCGAATTTACAGAGAAAGACGTAAAGCCATTAGCCGCAGAAATTGACCGCGACCATAAACATCCTAAAGAGCTCGTTGTAAAAATGGCTGAACTAGGATTAATGGGCGTTGCTGTTCCGGACAGCGACGGCGGCGCTGGGATGGACAACGTGTCCTATGCATTGGCTATCGAGGAAATCTCTCGGGGCTGTGCCTCCACCGGGGTCATAATGAGCGTAAACAATTCTTTGGTCTGCGACCCAATTTCGCGATTTGGAACCGACGCTCAGAAAAAACGCTGGCTAGCGCCTCTGGCTGCTGGTGAGATGCTCGGCTGTTTCGCTCTCTCTGAGCCAGAGGCCGGTTCTGATGCCGCCGCACAGACGACCATCGCCACCAAGGACGGCGATGACTGGGTCTTAGCTGGTACCAAGAACTGGATTACCAATGGGCCAGTAGCCGATGTCTGTGTTCTTTTCGCCATGAGCGACAAAGAAAAAGGCTCTCGAGGCATCAGCGCTTTCATCGTTCCGATGGACGCAAAAGGCGTACGAACCGGACCACCCGATGACAAACTCGGGATCCGTGGATCGAAGTCCTGTCAGATCTTTCTCGACAACGTAAAACTCTCCCAAGAGCACCTCCTCGGAGAAGTCGGTGGAGGCTTCAAGGTTGCGATGAGCACGCTCGACGGAGGTCGAATAGGCATCGCTGCCCAAGCCATTGGTATTGCCAGAGCGTGCCTAGAAGATTCACTGGACTACGCGCTCAACCGTAAAACCTTCGGAAAACCCATCGCGGAGCATCAGGCCATCCAATGGAAATTGGCCGATATGGCGACAGAGATTGATGCAGCTCGTCTTTTGACTCTTCGGGCAGCTTATCTGAAGGATAAGAAAGCTCGATATTCCAAACAAGCCGCCATGGCGAAGCTCTACGCATCGGACATCGCCAACAAGGCGGCTCGCGAAGCGATACAGATTTTTGGGGGCAATGGTTTTGTGACCGAGTACCCCGTTGAGAGACATTTTCGCGATGCGAAAATTACGGAAATCTACGAGGGAACCAGCGAGATTCAGCGCATCGTTATTGCTAGCCACCTTATCAAGGAGGCAAAAAAAGCATGAGACGTACATTGCTTATCCTAGGACTCGGTTTTGCCGCTTGCGGAGGGACAGAAACCCCAGCCCCCAACAACGCGGGTGCCGCGGCCCTTACAGAAACAGAAAAAGAAAGACCAGAAGAAGCGGAAATCGATGACGGCCTAGAAGTCGAAGGCCTAGCTGGATTTCTAAGCCCCGAACAAATACGAGCGGGCATGGACCCAGTTGACCCTAAAATAACGCGCTGCCACAAGGCGGCTGCAAAGGCCAAACCGTACTTGCAAGGGAAGGTTGCTCTTTGGGTATCTGTGTCCCGAGACGGGAAGGTAGGGGAAGTTCGAATCACTGAAAGCAATGCTGGGTACTCGGAACTTGAAGACTGCATTACCGCGGAGGTCTTAAACGCCTCCTTTGATGCCCCCAAAGGAGGGGAGGCTACGTTTTCATACCCGCTGAACTTCAAGAGCCGAAAAGCCATCCCACTCAAGGAGTGGGCCGAAAACGACCTGGCAAAGGTAGCTCGAAAAAGGAATGACGACCATCAATCGTGCTCCGGAAGCTCCACCGATGTTCACGCCACTTTTTGGGTCGGCAAACGCGGCAAAGTAGAATCAGTTGGCCTTTCTAGTAGCACCTCAACTTTACCGACCACCTGGCGTACTTGTGCAGTCGCCGCCCTCAAGGAGTGGCGTTTCGTCGACCCCCGCGGTTCAATGGCTCGCATCACTATCTCTTTGTAACTATTTTTATGAATTTCGACTTCACAGAGGAGCAGCTGCTCATTCAAAAGACGGCACGAGACTATGCCGAGCGAACGCTGGCACCTAGAGCCGCGGAGCGTGACGAGAGCAAAGAATTCCCAGTGAAGGAACTGCGAGAGCTTGCGGAGCTAGGACTTCTAGGGGTTACGGTGCCTGAGGAGCACGGGGGCGCTGGTGCCGACGCGATTGGTTACTCGTTGGCGCTTCAAGAACTCGCTCGCGGAGATGCTTCTGTTGCCGTTGCCGTCTCGGTGACAAACATGGTCGCCGAACTTGTGGCCAAACGCGGCACCAAGGAACAGATCGAAGAGCATGTTTCTAAGCTTCTAGACGGAACCTATATCACCGGCAGCTTTGCGTTATCGGAACCACAGGCTGGCTCTGACCCTTCTGCCATGCAAACCGTAGCGAAAAAAGTAGAGGGTGGCTATGAATTATCGGGGAGTAAACAATGGGTGACCAGCGGCGACCGCTCCGGTCTTCTCGTTGTTTGGGCGGTCACAGACAAAGACTCAAAACGAAACGCTTTGTCGGCTTTCTTGGTTCGCGGCGACGCAAAAGGAGTTGGTGTGGTTCGTCTCGAGGAAAAGATGGGCCTGGCCGGCTCCAGCACGGCACAAATAAGCCTCGATAAAGTCTTCGTCGCAGACAAAGCAGTGCTTGGTGATTTGGGCGACGGGTTTCGCCTCGCCATGATGGCCCTCGATAGCGGTCGTATTGGAATTGCATCCCAGGCTTTAGGTATCTCGAGTTTTGCCCTAGAGCGTGCGACTACTTACGCCCTAGAAAGAGAGACCTTTGGGAAGCCAATCGCCAAGCACCAAGCAATTGGAAATATGCTTGCCGATGCAGCGACTCACTTAGATGCCGGAAAAATGCTTACCTACCGCGCCGCGGATGCGAAGCAACGCGGTCTACCATTTACAGAGTTCGCATCAAGAGCAAAACTATTCGCCAGCGAAAAAGCCTGTCAAATCTGCGACGTGGCTCTGCAGATCCACGGAGGCTTTGGCTATACGAAAGACTTCCCAATAGAAAGGGCGTACCGCGATGCCCGAGTGACCAGAATTTACGAAGGTACCAGCGAGATTCAGCGAATTGTCATAGCGCGAGGACTGATCAAACGGGCAACTACGTGATCGAAGACGGAGAAACGTGTGAGCGAACAAAAAAAGCGAAAGATTCGAATATTGGTAGCCAAACCAGGACTAGACGGCCATGACCGAGGAGCAAAGGTCGTAGCTCGGGCGTTGGCCGACGCGGGATATGAGGTGGTTTACACCGGCCTTCACCAAACCCCCGACATGATAGCTGCATCTGCAGTTCAAGAAGCAGTCGACGCTGTGGGACTTTCCATTATGAGCGGCGCCCACATGACTCTCTTCCCGGCAGTTATCGACGCCATGAAGGCGAGAGGCGTTGGCGACATCGTAGTCTTTGGCGGCGGAATCATTCCAGATGACGACCTAGCGGAGCTGAAAAACTTGGGAGTAGCGACTCTCTTCAAGCCGGGCGCTACCACACAAGAAATTGTTGACTGGGTCGAAACCGAACTTCGTCCTTTGGTTGAGGCCAAGGCGTGAACCTGTCGCCCACGCTGGCGTTTACAGCGATATTTCTGCTTCTTGCCTGCGGCGAAGCCGTAAGCAAGAAACTCCCCGCACCAATCCCGGGGCGCACTGACAGAGCCAAGCCCGGCGATGGCAACAACCGGCAAACCGAGAAAGAAAAAGAACAAATTGCAGCCATACAGTGGGCTGTAAACCAAACCAGTGCGCCCATCCATGATTGTTACGGGATTGAGATGGCTCGACAACACAGGGTGAAAGGCCAGGTCACCCTACTTGTCGCTCTTGGCAAAGATGGATCGGTCGCGAACGCTTCAGTGAAAAAGAATACAACAGGCCGAAAACGGATGGCCGACTGCATGATAGCAGTGTGGAAGTCCTTCAAGTTTCCTCCCGTTTTCGACAGCGGCGACAAGATTCAACTCCCACCCGTTTCCTTTGATGGCGCCGACCAGTACGTCGTCTCCGTACGTCACGCAAAAGCAGCGTCCGAGACACCAGGCGTCATCGGGCTCATTTCCCCCTCCAACACAGATACGTCCGACGGACTCGTTTCGATAGTTACGGCAAAAAAGAATAACCGATCCGTAAGAGCCTCATCCGAGACGTTTCTGTACGTCCTCTCAGGTTCCGGAAAACTGTTTGGGGTGAAAGGAAAACCAATCGCTCTCAGGCCTGGTGTGGGTGTCTTCTTGACGGCCAAAACCCCCTATCGCTACCAACAACAGGGCGCTACCCCGCTGGTTTGGGCTAAGGCCTTTGCCAGTTCGCCTCCCAATGCGCGCAACCCATCAGTGAACGTATCAAGGGCAAGGCGAGACAAGACGACACCCGTGCCAAAGGGAGCAGTAACAGCTAAGACGAAAGAGCGAATCATTGCGGGTGGCAAAGGCTCGGTTCGTATGCTTTTTGAGACCAAAGCTGCATATATGGGCACCGTCACATTCGCAAACGACGTACGGATCCCGAAACACAAACACGAGGGGTCGAGTGAATACTTGTATTTGCTTGAAGGCCAGGGGGAACTCTACATTGGGGATACTGCCTACTCCGTTTCTGGCGGCGATGGCATTGCAATTCCAAGGGGAACCATCCACGCATTCGTTGGTTCGAGTTCTAAACCCATAAAGGCGATCCAGTGGTATTTCCCAGCTGGTCCCGAGCAGCGTTTCAAAATGAGTCATATAAAATGAGTAAAAGAAGTGATGCCGTACTGAAGGGCGATATCGTCGCCGGTTCCCAGCTCATGCGAAGTCTGGATGATCGACGCGAAGCCGCAATTGATGACCTGAAGACTCTCTACAAGCACACGGGGAAAGGATACGTCGTCGGCATCACCGGCAACCCGGGAGCCGGAAAATCCACAGTCGTAGACGCCGTAGTCGCGGTCTATCGAAAGCGGGGATTCAAGGTCGGTGTTGTTGCAGTAGATCCCACCTCTCCTTTTACCGGCGGCGCTATTCTCGGCGACAGAATTCGCATGCAAAAACACGCCTTAGACGATGGCGTTTTCATTCGTTCGTTGGCGACCCGAGGTCAACTTGGAGGCCTTTCCCGCTCAACCTTCGACGTAGTCTCAGTCCTCGATGCAATGGGGTACGATCGAATCTTGGTTGAAACCGTGGGCGTTGGCCAAGACGAAGTCGACGTCATGAAGGCTGCGGCTACCTCGGTCGTCATTACCGTGCCAGGGCTAGGCGATGATATCCAAGCCATCAAAGCCGGCATCCTTGAAATCGCCGATGTTCTAGTCGTAAACAAATCCGACCGAGAAGGAGCCGACAGAGCAGTCCGTGATCTATTTCACATGCTCGACCTACGCGCCCCCGGTGGACACAAAGAAGTCGAAATTCTTAAAACCATCGCTGCATGGGGAACGCGAGAGGGTTCAGGGATGGAAGAACTGGTCGATTCTATTGAAAGCCATAAGGAACAATCGGAGACGACGACGCGAGGAAAACAGCGTACAGCGGCCCGCGCAAGCGCATATCTCGCTGAGTTGGTCCGGTCTCTCTTGGCCGACAGGGCCGAAGAAGCAATTGCAGCAAGCGGTGGACTGGAAGCTCTCGCCAAAGATGTCGCTCTCCGAACCCGGGATCCCTATAGCGCGGCTGAAGAAGTCGTTTCACGTCTGTAAACGGGAGCAACTCGTTCCATTGGATTTTTCGCTGTTCTAGGTGCGAAATGCTAAGATTTGTCCCTTGAAAGGGTTCTGATGGCGAATTTTCCAAACATGGTTTTTCTTGCATGCGCTCTATCTGGGGCACCTTTAGTGGGCTGCGGGCTCGTTGATTCCGACATCGCCGACTTCTCGCTCACGTTGCCCGAAAAAGACGTACGTATCGATTCGGCCCAATGGCAGCTAACGGAGGATGCAACACTGCCAGAGGTATCCTGTGCAGGAAACGAAGCCGTTTGCGCGCTAGCTGCAGAAACGGTCTGTCAATCATCAGACGAAGCGCAGTGTTTTGCGGCCTGCGAACCAACGCCAGAAACTTGCATGTTCACGATTGCATTCAGCCTTTGGAACACAATTGAGCTCGACAAAGAAGCGCCTGAACTGGAGAGCATCAATGGAGCCCCCATCGGAAGAGTAACCGTGTCACGTATTTTCTATCGAGTTTCAGAAAATAGTTTCAGCACCGACGCGCCCCCACTGACCGTCGCCGTTGCGCCCCAGGGAGTTACTATTGTTGGAGACCCTCAGGCACGAGTTGTGGGGACTATCGCTCCAATCCCCGCGGGCCAGTCCGTCGAATCCATGGACGTTGAATTCACGGAAGATGGCCTTGATCACCTCCGGGATGTATTGCGCGACTACACGACGCCTTTTAATCTCATTGTTGGTGGAGAGGTCGAACTCTCGGCTGGCGATGACATCCCCACAGGGCGCCTAACCGCCGTGGTACAAGTCGAAGCTACAGCAGGGCTGTAACCAATAATCTCCGTTTAGTTTCGCTTGAGATCTTCTGCGGTCACGCGGCTAAGAGTCGCGTCTTTCATCATAACAAGCGGGGTCCCCGCACTCGTGCCAATCCATAGGTCGAATTTCAATTTGGAGCCTTTTTGCTCTACCCCCATATCGGTAATTGCGAGTTTGGCGACAACGACATCACCCTTCTTTAGCTTTACACCGGTATCAACCCATACCTTAGGAAAGCGAACAGGGATCGCTGTCATCGCGTCCCCACCTTGCAAAAATCGAATTGCGGCAACCAAGTGAAATGCCGAGTCCAAAAGAGCTGGGTGGAACGCGTGTTCTTCCATGTTCAGCCGGCTAGAAATAGGAAGGACCGCAGTCGCCGTTTCACCATCGACCTTTATCTTGCGCAATGAACGGAACGGCCCCGAATAGGTCAACCCGAACTTTTTCTTGAAGTACCGGTACAGCGCAAACCGGCTCACCTTTTTTCCACGCCACGTGCTCGGAAGGCCAGGGGGCTGAAACGAGCCCTGGGGAAATTCACTGAGAACTCCGATCTTTGCTCTAGAGTGAGGCTTCTCCGCTGCTGAACTCGACAGGTCGACCCGTCCCGTTGGTATCTCGGCAGACGTCGTTACGGTTTCTATCTGCCCTGGTTCAAGCCAAAGAGGTTGGGACACAGAAACTTGCTTGAGAAATACCTTCCCGTTCTCGGTTGCGTCAGCGACTGCTAAAGCGAGGCTGTCGACGTACGCGGCAGCAGGAACAATCACCCCACCGAACAGTTTATGGCCTTTCAGATACCCTGGAAATTTAAGAGACAACCGCGAGACAAAGACACCCGAATCAGATTTCCTTCCCAGAATCGAGCCGCTCTTGGTTCGACCCAGGTGGGATATTCGTTTTACCACCCGCCGCCATGCTGCTGGTTTCTTAGAAAGACTCGCCCGTAACGGGACAGTTTTCTGCACTCGAGCCGGTCGAGAGTTTCTTGAAGCCAATGCAGCCCCTTCCACACGAAAAAGCGAAAAGGCAACCGACAGGAAAGTGACTACTCGAATAATCTTTGCCATAAGATTCAGCGTTGTTTAGCGACACGAACCAAGTCACTCGCGGTCGCTTCATTAGCGAAGAGAGCAATGGTTTTTGCAGAGTTCCTGATAGCTCTTTCGAGTGCATTTGACAGTGGGGTAATCATTTCTGCCTCGATTAACCCCAGTCTCCTTTTTTCCTTAAATGCGGCGAGAACTTTCTGTCTGGCATCTTTGGGTTCCAGCAACAAAGCATCGCCTCCATTGCCGATATCAAGGCGAGCAAGGAGACTTAAAAGCTGCCCACCACGCACGCCGTCGATGACCCTGGTACCACGTGTACGGAGGAGTTTCCCGTAGTGACCAACAGCCCAAGTATTTAGTGATTCGCGACGAAGGTCTCCGTCAAAAACAGCCAGTTTCTTTGCACCTTTCTTGCGTGCCTTTTGGATTGCGTTGGCTAAAACGACCAGATTTTTCTTGGCGGTTTCCCCTAACGCGGTGTCCCTACCAGCAGCTACGATTCGTTGTTCCAGCGACTGAATGTCTTGTACAGGTTCTCCGGAAGGTGACTCGATT
>CAYPIX010000133.1:0-8817 GCA_964410875.1 uncultured Kofleriaceae bacterium | reverse complement strand
GTTCAAGGTGGCAGGTACGCTTCGCGCGGCCCTTGCGGCGCCGTCCTCCCTTTCTAACATGCTTCGCGACGCGCAAGAAAGGCGTGGGGACGTGGCCGCGCTGCGTGATCAACAGGTAGCCAGTGAAGCGCGACATGAGCTCGCCCGGTCGGAGGCGTGGCCCACCGTTACCTTGCAAGCCTTCGCCGAACGTGAGGCCGATGTCGATACGATTCTGGGAGGAGGCTTATCGATACCTCTGCCTCTGTTCGATCGAAACCAGGGGGCAATCGCTGAGACTCGAGCTCGGCTGGCGCGCTCTCGGGCTGAGCTCGCTACCGGGCAATTGCTTGCATCTGAACAGCTTGTTTCCGCTCATGCTCGGTACCTAGCAGCCGCGACGGCCGTGAAACAGCTGCGAAAACGGGTGGTCGGCAACCTGGAAGAAAACCTAGCGCTTCTACAGCGCGCGTTTGACGCGGGTAAACAGACCTGGCCGGAGGTCCTCATTATTCGCCGCACGTTCGTAGATGCACAGCGGCTCCTGACAAACGCCGAGGCGGACGCGCGACAAGCTTGGGTCGCCCTGGAGCTAGCCAGCGGCCAATTGCCCATTCCAGCGGAGTCATCGGAGAGGACAAAAAAATGAATAGCTTACGACATATCAAATTCGCCGTAGCGATAGCAGTGGCTCTCGGTTCGGTGGCGTGCAAATCGCCTACCGCAGGGGACTCCCACGCAGACGGGGACGCAGATGAACACTCAGCCGAGACCAATGAAGCGGAAGGCACCGAGCACGTAGAGGGCTCTGTGGTGCTCACTGAGGAAGCTGCCTCGCGAGTGAAAATCCGAACCCAGCTGGTAGAGGAGAGTGCACTCAGCGGCGTGCTGGCAACAACCGGTCGTGTGGATTTCAACCAAGACCGTCTTGCTCACGTCTCTCCGCGGGTGCCGGGCAGAGTTCACCGTGTTTACGCATCGCTGGGCGAAACGGTCAAAGTCGGTCAGAGGCTAGTGGTGATCGATTCCATTGAGCTCGGCAAAGCCAAGAGTGCATTTCTACAAGCCAAGGCCCAATTGGCGTTGGCGCGGACGACCCTTGAGCGCGAAGAAGATCTGCGCAAAGACCAAATCACCAGCGAGCAGTCCGTGCTGGAAGCCCGAACCGCGCATCAGAGCGTTCGCGCCGCGTTTCAGAGCGCTCGCCAGAACCTGTTGCTTCTCGGATTGGGCGCCAAGCAGATAGACAAACTGTCCAACGACAGCTCGACCACCGCTTTGTATCCCCTCTCGACCCCCATCGCCGGGACCGTGGTGGAGAAGCACGTGGTCCTCGGCGAGGTAGTGTCCCCTGAAAAGAACCTGTACACCGTCGCCGATCTTTCGGACGTCTGGGTCTGGATTGACGTATACGAGCGAGATCTAGCCAACGTGCACTTGGAAGACGACGTTATCTTGCGTGCCGACGCCATTCCCGGACGCACGTTTCAAGGGGCCATTACCTATATTCGTTCGCAAGTCGATCCTGACACGCGAACGGTGAGAGCTCGTGTCGATGTACCGAATCCAGGCGCCGCTCTGCGTGCGGGCATGTTTGTCGATGTGACCATCACCGATCCCCATGCGCGCGAAGGCGAAGTCACCGCCAAGACGATGGTGGTTCCATCTACAGCGGTACAACGAGACGGCGACGAATTCGTGGTTTTCGTCCCAGATGGAACAAACCGGTATCTCCGCCGGGAAGTGCGGGTAGGTCGCCGGACCGATGAATCAACGGAAATTCTGAGCGGCGTATCGCCCGGAGAGTCCGTGGTTGTCGAAGGTGCGTTCATTCTAAAATCCGAAGCGGCCAAGGACAGCCTGGGCGGCGGTCACGAGCACTAGCCATGATCAAACGCATCATCGACTTTTCTCTCGACAATCGACTGCTGGTCATCATCGGCTGGGTTTTGGCGGTTGCCATCGGACTCCATTCGCTCCGCGAGCTTCCTATCGATGCAGTGCCGGATGTCACCAACGTCCAAGTACAGATCTTGACCAACGCCCCAGGGCTCGCGCCGGAAGAGGTAGAAAAGTTCATCACCTTTCCGGTGGAAACCGCCATGAGCGGTCTGCCAAAGGTGGAAGAAATCCGATCGGTCTCAAAATTTGGTCTGTCGGTGGTTACGGTCGTATTCGAAGAGGGCAGCGATATCTATTGGGCGCGCCAACTCGTTGGGGAACGGCTGGTCGAGGCGCGAGAACAGATTCCAGACGGATATGGCGACCCGGCAATGGGTCCCATTTCGTCTGGTCTTGGCGAAATCTATCAGTTTGAAGTGCGAGGCGAGCCGCAATGCGGGCCCGGTATGCCCGACACCGACGATTGCTACACGCCGATGGAGCTCCGGACCATTCTCGATTGGTACGTGAACTACCAACTCCGTTCCGTGCCTGGAATCGTCGAGGTAAATTCTTTTGGAGGTGAGTTAAAGACCTATCAGATTACGATTCTCCCCGAGCGGCTCGTCTCCTACGGGCTCACGGTAGACAACGTGTTGGATGCGGTTGCAGCGAACAACCGAAACGTCGGGGGTGGGTACATCGAACACCAGGGGGAACAGTATCTGGTACGCGGCGAAGGACTGGTAGAGGACCTGGGCGTGCTGGGCAGCGTGGTGGTTTCTCACGACGAGGATGGGACCCCCGTCTACGTGCGCGACCTGGGCAAGGTTGAGTTTGCACCGATGATCCGCCAAGGAGCAGTGACGAGAGACGGTCGAGGCGAGGCTGTGGTGGGGATCGTGATGATGCTCATGGGAGGCAACGCGCGCGTGGTCGTAGAGGGGGTGAAGGAAAAGATCGAACAGATCCGAAAAACTCTGCCCGAAGGCGTTACCATCGATACCTTTTACGACCGCACCGAGCTCGTCCAACGAACCATAAAAACTGTGGGTAAGAACCTCGTTGAGGGCGGCTTGTTGGTCGTCGTCGTACTTCTCTTGTTGCTAGGTAGTCTGCGCGGCGGGTTGATTGTTGCGTCAGCGATTCCGCTTTCCATGCTGGTTGCGTTCATTGGCATGAAAGCGGCGGGCCTTTCGGGCAATCTGATGAGTCTGGGGGCTATCGACTTTGGCCTCATTGTGGACGGCTCCGTGGTCATGATCGAAAACATCGTGCGAGTGCTTCACCAAAGGCGCGGCGAAACCGGCGTTTCCCATGTCGAAAAAGTGCGAAGTGCCGCGCATCAAGTGGCTCGTCCCGTGGTGTTTGCGGTGGGGATCATCATGATTGTGTACGTTCCGATTTTGGGATTGCGCGGCGTGGAAGGAAAAATGTTCATGCCTATGGCGCTAACCGTCGTGTTTGCCCTGGCAGCCTCTCTCGTGGCCGCGCTGACCCTAATGCCAGTTCTGGCGTCCCTGTTTCTGGAAAATGTGTCCGAGAAAGAGCCGTGGCTGTTTCGGGTCGCGAAACGTGTCTATCAACCTGCTTTGCCCCACGTGTTGCGGCACAAGCGCGCGACGTTCGGCGCGGCGGTCGGCATGTTTGTCGCGAGTATGGCACTGGTGCCTTTCATGGGCGCCGAGTTTATCCCGCGATTGGACGAGGGAGCGATTGCCATGCAGGTTTGGCGCTTGCCAAGCATCTCCCTGGAGAAGTCGAACGACATCAGCTCCATGGCGGAGAAGGTGTTGAAAGAGAAATTTCCTGAGGTTCGTACGGTGGTGTCGAGGACGGGGCGAGCAGAGATCGCGACCGATCCTATGGGCGTCGAAATCAGCGACGTCTACATAATGCTTCACCCGCCGGATACGTGGCGTTTTGAAAACAAAGCGGAGCTACTCGCTGCCATTGATAAGGCGATGCAGGAGAGCGTGCCCGGAGCCATCTTTAGCTATTCGCAGCCGATTGAGCTTCGGGTTCAGGAACTGATTTCTGGTGTGCGCTCGGACGTTGCCATTCATCTCTATGGCGATGACTTGGATACGCTCAAAAAGAAAGCCGACGAGATAGCGCTGGTGGTGGGAAAGGTGGACGGCGCTGCCGACGTAAAGGCGGAGCAAACTCAAGGGTTGCCAATTCTGCGCATTCGCATCGACCGCGAAGCCATTGCCCGATACGGAATCAACGCCAAAGAAGTGCTTGAGGTCATCGAGACGATTGGCGGAAAACAAGTTGGAACCGTCCTGGAAGGCCAGAAGCGCTTCGCGTTGCAAGTGCGGTTCGACGCGAAGGTGCGCGACTCCTTAGAGGCGATTCGAAACCTCCGGGTTGGCGCACAGTCGGTGAATGGGCCACCGAGGCAAATCCCGCTCTCTCAACTGGCCAAGATCGAGCTGGAAGACGGACCTGCGCAAATCAGTCGAGACCGCATAAGTCGACGTATCAATATTGAGGCTAACGTGCGCGGGCGAGATTTGGCGACCTTTGTTGCCGAAGCGGAGCAGGCGGTGGCATCGAGCGTCGAGTTGCCGCCCGGATGGACAATTGAATGGGGTGGGCAATTTGAAAACCTTGCCGCCGCAACCAGCCGACTGGCTTTGCTCATCCCACTCGCTCTGCTTCTCATCTTTGTGCTTTTGTACTCGACCTTCAACTCCGTTCGTTTGGCGGTACTTATCTATCTCAACGTCCCCATGGCCATTACCGGCGGAGTGGTCGCTTTGGTGATGCGGGGCTATCCCTTTTCTATCTCGGCCGGCATTGGTTTTATCGCGCTGTTTGGGGTCGCGGTACTGAACGGTGTCGTTCTAGTGTCGTACATCGTGGAAAAGCGACGCGAGGGCGTATCCGCCGACGAGGCCGCCTCTCAGGCTGCGACTGCGAGATTGCGTCCAGTGCTGATGACCGCGCTGGTGGCAAGCTTTGGCTTCGTGCCTATGGCGCTGGCTACCAGTGCGGGTGCCGAAGTGCAGCGCCCATTGGCAACCGTTGTGATAGGGGGGCTTGTAACCTCCACTTTGTTGACCCTGCTGGTCTTGCCTTCAGTCTATAAGTGGTTTGCCAGGGGCTAGTTCGGACGTCCGTGGTAGGTTCCCGGCCGTGTGGAGGGTATTGGCCTTGGCTTTGCTGGTCGCTTGTAGTGGCGAGGGAGAAGTCGATCGGAGCGACGTAACGCCGCGCCCGGATGTGCCTGTTTCGTCTGGTCCAGCTGTCAGAGGAAAGGTGACAAACGGGACCGAGGGGGTCGCGGGGGCCGTCGTCCGATTCGGCGGCCGTCAAGAGCACGCAGTCACTGACGAAAACGGTGCCTTCACACTGAACCTCGACGGCCCACCTATCGACTTCGGGCAGATCGCACTCACTGCTGGTGCGCCTGGCCACTTCAGCAGAGGCGTCGCCGTTGTTGATCCCGAACAGTCCCAGGTCATCGCGCTTGACCCAATCGATCTCGTCGACAATCCCGACTACGAGTACAAGTCGCCCGACGCCCTCGACGCTACTCCGCATTGTCTGCATTGCCACAAGGAGCAAACAGCGGAGTGGTCTACGTCGGCGCACAGCCAATCGGCACGCGATCCGTTCTTGCACGATGTGTACAACGGCACGGCGCTGGGGTTTACCGACAAAGTCGCTTGCGAAGGCGCCGGCGGCGCGTGGCGTGAGGGCAAAGGCGGTATTGAGAAGTGCTATGTTGGCGTATCCGTCCTGGAAGACCTAAACCCAGGCGCATGCGGCAATGGGGCAATGCCGACGTGTGACAGTGCCAACGCTATGATTACCGACGCAGGCCCCTGCGCAGACTGCCACGCGCCCGCGAGCGACGCACACGCGCCTGGCGCGACGAATATCAACGAAGTGACTGGTATCGGTTACGAGGCCGGCGTCCACTGTGACTTTTGCCACAAGATCGCCAATGTGAGTGTCAACGAACGTCCTGGGGTATTCGGAGCAATCGAGGTGCTGCGACCGGGCCCTCCGGTGATTGGCGGGTTCGCGAATCCCGAAATAATGTTCGGGCCCTACGATGATGTGATCCTGTCGGTGATGGGCGGCACGCCGCAGCCGCAGTTTCGCACGTCTGAGTTGTGCTCGGGGTGTCATCAGTGGTCGGAAATGGGAATGCGCCTTGGCGACGAGGCGTTTGTTGACCCGGTGAAGTGGCCAAACGGAATCCCAATCCAAGATACGTACTACGAATGGTCGCAGAGCCCATCGGCTGTTGCGAACTTGCACTGCCAAAACTGCCACATGCCTGCGCTCGACGTGAAAAGCAGCGTTACTGATCTGGGTTTGCCGCCAGATACAAACGGAGTTTTCGGCTGGCCTCGTGAATACGGGCAGGTGCGATCGCATGCATTCATGGCTCGCCTGGATGAGGATCCCACGTACGTTCCTGCGCCGGGAGATCCGACGCGAGATTCCCTTCGCGATCCCATCGATGTGGTTGTGGACACAACCCGAACCTCCAACAACCTTGTGATTTCTGTGGCACTTACCAATAGAGGTGCCGGGCACAGTATCCCCACGGGAACGCCGTCCCGCGCCCTCATCATGACGGTTCAGGCGATGACGGAGTCGGGAACGCGACTCCCCGCGACCGACGGCTACACTGTGCCGCTTTGGACCGGGGCGTTGGCGACCGGGGAGCTGGCAGCGCCAATTGTTCACGCGAACGAGTTGTCCGGGGTGTTTCCAACGACGATCGCACCGGGAGACATCGTGCGGTTCGTTTTGCCGAGCGCCTCCTATGACGATTATCCTGCGACGCGGTGGTTTGGCGATCCGGCGCGTATGCCCGCAGAAAAAGGGATGGAGATCCATACGCCGAGTGCGGAGGCCGCGGTGGTAGCGGTCCAGGCCGACAAGTTGACGCTGGATCGCACCGTGTCGGTTCCGGCTGGAGCACTCTACGCCGTTGGATCGGCGCTGGTCGGCGGTTACGTCGATGACGAGTCGCCCATTGCTGCGTTGGCTGGAGCGCCTGGATACGCTTTTGGAAAAATTCTGGCCGACCGCGACGGTGTCACTAATGTCGCCTTTTGGCGTTCGGTGGACGTGGTCTCGGACAATCGGATTCCGGCTGGAAAGACGGCATCTACAAGCCATACCTTCGATACGTCGGACGCGACCGGCACACCGGTGGAGGTCACCGTGACTCTCTTGTATCGCAAACACCCATGGTGGTCAGCGCGTGCCCGCGGCTGGGATGGGGTCGACGTTGTACGCTATTCGAAGTCCGTAATTGTCTCACCGCGTTAGAGAGTACCTGGTCTTCACGGACTGCAGCGGAGAAGCCAGGGGTTTCAGTGCGGATGTTCCTGGCCGTGGCTAGGAGTCTGTGGGTGCAGCTCGATGCCTACGAGAGCGACTTGGCCAATTTATCGAAGGAGCAAGAAGTCGAACCCAAAGTGGAGCCCTATCAGGGGAAGCTTTCGCTGGGCGCGTGACCTTCGTGGATCCAGCGGTGCTGCCAATCCGCGAAGCCTTCGAGGTCGCCCAGAGGGTCTGGGTCGAGCCGTTTGTCGCCGCGGCAAAAACTCACGCATCCGCCGACGTCGCAGTCCCACATAACGGTCCAGAATCACAGGCCTCTTCTGTTCGCAGATACCCGCTTGACTCCGTACCATAGTCCGGACTCTATACTTTCTTTATGACCAGAGAAACCATGCGTACCGGCCAGGTGGCCGAAGCAGCCGGGGTGAACGTGGAAACCCTCCGTTATTACGAGCGTCGGGGCATTCTCAAAGAGCCGCCGCGGCGTTCGTCCGGGTACCGGGAATACCCGGCCGGAACCGTGCAGGTGGTCATATTAATCAAACGAGCACAAGAGATCGGATTTTCACTAGAGGAAGTTCAGGATTTGCTCCGGCTACGCAACAACACCCGGCGCAGCTGCAAAACGGTTCGGAACGCGGCCGCCGGCAAGGTGGACGAGATAGATCAGAAGATCTGCGCTCTGAGGGCCATGAAGCGGGCGCTTTCCAAGCTCATAACGGCGTGCGACGACGAGTCAGCCACTCGCGAATGTCCCATTCTCGAGGCCCTCGATGACGGGTCAGAGAGGAAAAATCGATGAAAGCCCAACTCGTTACCTTTCCAGGCTGCCCGAACATCGACGCGGCTCGGGGGGTTCTGTCAACGGCGTTGGCCGAAGCGGGTCATCGGGTCGCAATCGAGGATATTGACGCGACCAGCGATAGTTGTCCCGAAGAGCTTCGCGGCTGGGGCTCGCCAACGATTCTTATCGATGGCCGGGATGTCGGTGGCGAACCAGGTCCCATGGGCACCAGCTGCCGCCTCTACACCGATTCTCTACCCGGAAACCGGGGCGTCCCCTCCGTTGCGGCCGTCGTCGCGACCATCAAGGCCGGAGCGCCGCTCGCAAAGTTAGTAACGTCAACGAACGACAGGACGAAAAACGCCTCTGCCCTCGCTATGGGCGGAGCACTCGTCGCCGCGCTGGCCGCGTCGGCGTGCTGCATCGTACCCGCATTGCTCGGTCTCCTCGGAATCTCCGGTCTCGGCTTCGCCGCTGCCCTCGAGAGCTATCGCCCCCACTTTTTGGCAATCGCAGCGGGTTTCATTGGCCTCGGCTTTTACTTCGCCTATGGGCGAAGGCCGGCTAAGACAGACGCTTGCGACTGTGAGCGTCCAACGTCGAAGCGTTTGGGTAAGGCGGCTCTCTGGGGCGCGACCGTGGCTGTGGCCATTTTTGCAGCGTATCCCTACGTCGCTGGCGCCATGGCGGAGACCAAAAAGGCAGGGACGACGCAAGCCACCGGCACCGAGAGGACTGCGCTTTTGCACATCACGGGCATGACTTGCGAGAGCTGTGTCCCCCATCTCACCGAGACCCTGGCCAAGGAGCCGGGCGTCGTCGAGGTGGAGGTTTTGTTTGCCGGGGATAAGGCG
>CAYPIX010000132.1:0-8843 GCA_964410875.1 uncultured Kofleriaceae bacterium | reverse complement strand
CTCAACGGTCTACGTCAAAGAAAAATGGTTCCTGCGTCGGAGCCCCAAGGCAAAATCTCGCGCCCCCGACAAGGCGCGCTCGATTCAATGCCCAAATTGTTCTGCGCCGTTTACAACGGCAGACGGTACGCGTTGCGATTACTGCAGCGAGGTGGTGGGCAACGGCCGGTTTGACTGGTTTGTCGATCGAATCCGCATCCTTTCCACCGAACTACGCCCACCCTCTCTAGCCGGAAGTACGCCCGAACGTGGAAACCTGCTTGAAACACTCTTCGCTCCAGATGTTGATGAAATGGCTGCGTCCCTTCACGCGAAAGATTCCAGCTTTACCCCAGAAACCGTCGGTGCGGATCTTGAACGCATCTACACGGAAATCAACCGCGGGTGGAACGAGCAAGATCTTTCGATTATGCGGCCTTACATATCCGATGGTTTATTCGACTATATGAACTACTGGTTAAGCGCCTATAGGAACCAGTCCCTCCATAACGTCCTTGAGAATGCACGCCTGTCACAGTGGGCAATGGTTAAAGTTTCTCAGGACGCTTTCTTCACTAGTGTTACGTGTCGAATCTGGGGCGTAGGTGCGGACTACACGGTCAACCAGAACGGCTCTATTGTTGGGGGAAGCAAATCGTCACCCCGAAGATATACCGAATACTGGACTCTTATCCGTAGCGTCTCGGCTAGAGGGACCACAAGCCAAACCAAGGGCTGCCCGAGCTGCGGTGCAGAGTTGAAAATCAGCATGGGGGGCGTTTGCGATTATTGCCGTAATCACATTACCGGTGGCGAATTCGGCTGGGTGCTCTCAATGATCGAGCAGGACGAGGCCTACCGTTCCTGAATATCCAGCGAGAACACACTGCTAACGGATTGCGTGGCCCGGCAATTGAGACATTGCCTTCACCTTCGCTCGCGTTCTTACTAGCTGCAGATCGAAAGCGCGTTTCTCTTTGTGACTGGCCCATTCGCGACTTTTTGTCCTGAACCGCGGCAAGCGTACTAGCCGCGCGAAAGACACAGCTCTCTTCGCAACTTTAGCGATTCTGCTTCGTTTAGCGGGTTTTGCAACGCCGGGTTGAGGCTGCAACGCCAACATCAGGCCAAAAAACACGACACATATAAATTTCTTCAACAACACGCACTTACATTGTGCAATCTGGGTTCCAGGCGAATCAACGAAGACCGTTGACCCTGGACCTGGGGTCAGCCGTCTTCTTCAACAGACACCAGCATGTTGTATTTACGAAACGTATTAAGAAACGGAAAGCGCCGGGAATCCCCCGGCGTTTTTTTCAATTAAAGGTGTGGCCCACTTACTCGATTGGCAGGCAGATGGGCTCAGGGGAATCCGGGTTCGAAGGTGCATCTTCGTCGCCGGGTTCGGCGTTAACATCCTCGAACGGACCGCCGGCAGCGCCGCCGCCAAAACCATTACCCCCGGTGCAAGCATATGCGAAGCCGTACCCAAATGCGTAGGCGCACGCGCTACCTTCTCCGTAGCCATATGAACATGTCCGGGTTCCGTTGCAGTCAACGCAAGCAACTGCATAAGCTTTTGCTACGGCACAAACATGGGCCGCAGCGAATGCAGCAGCGACGACACAGGCACGGGGGCAGTTTCCTCCCCCATCTTCGTCAACTTCGTCGCCCCCGCCAATACAGCCGTCATCAGGACCCCCGAGGCCGCCGTCCAAGCCGTGCACAGTTGCCCTGTTGCTGTTCCCAGAGACCGCGCGAACAGTAGCGAACATCTCAGCGACGACTTCGGTCATGCCCGGCAACTGCTCTACCTCATTGAAGACATCTTGATGCTGAGCTATCGCTGTTTCCGAAAACAAGTCATCGGAGACGGTTACAATTTTACTAACCACCTCAGAAACCGCAGAATTGGGCTCTGCCAAGATGACTTCACGGGTACCGTTGCCATTACAGGCTCCTCCTAAAACAAGGTAAAAAGCTGGAAAAAGCAACGCGATCTTCTTCATGCCTCTAGCTTTTGCAGAAAGCACGCCACCACAAATCAGGGCGCTAAACGCCCGACATCTCATGGTCTATTTGCCAGCGAGGTACACCTGTCCCCGGAATAATCTGGACAGGTATCCCCAGCATTAACGCTCCAGCGGAGCTGGTTTATTCCTTCACGATAGCTGGCTGTTCTATGAACTTGTCATCCGGCAGCTTGGTACCTGGTGGGAACAAACAAGAAACGGAGGCTTGAATTCTTCCTGCGAGAGCCGGCGTGAATTTCTTATCGTTGAGACGCCGACTAATTCCGCAGTACAGGCCACCAACAAACATCGCCTCGTTCATTGGCTGCAGGTCGTTTTCGTCAGGGTTTTGGGAACCGAAATACCCGCAGGTACCCCCCAACACCACACCTTCAACTGGAGAATCTTCCCCCTCCGGCGTGAACTTACACTCAACTCTCAATTCGAGAAGCTCACCAGACTCAAAAACCTTGTCGTCAACCTGACCCGCGATCAGAACCACTCGATCAAAAACATCGGCATTGGGCTCGGCGCGTGCAGCTAACTCATCAATAGCACCTTGAACGTTGTCCTCCGCGAGG
Organism: uncultured Kofleriaceae bacterium; assembly: GCA_964410875.1. GTDB lineage: Bacteria > Myxococcota_A > Polyangia > Haliangiales > Haliangiaceae > CAYPIX01. Next base: position 6,268 of record CAYPIX010000132.1, on the reverse strand, counting down.
CCAGACCCTTCGTTGTCGTAAGCGACATCTGCGGCGTCGGAACCGGGCCCAGGAGCTCGGCGTTCACCCTCGAATGTGCCATCGTCGCCACAGCTGGCGACTGCGAAAAGTCCTGCAAAAAATAGAAAATGTCGTTGGTTCTTCATTGGTCCTTATAACGTTTTGCAAAAACGAGCCCAGCCGCTTTCAGAAGAACTACGGTTAGCTTCAACTTTAAACCCCAAACAGTTGCAGAAGCAGCCCGTGCATAAAAAGTGACTTCCAAACCGCTCGGGCGAGGCGAGTTGCCAGGCGAAGTTCCTGGGCTGTCTACTGGGGTATTCAGTTAGCTACGGCGACGGCTGGAACAAGTTAGCGGCCACTTCGAACGCTTTAACGTCTCGAGCAACATCCCCCGGCTGGGTACCGTTACCCAAGACATACCCACCCCACTTCATACCCAAGTATTTGGCGGACAACTGCAGCGAAGCGATCATGTGTTGCGCCTCATCTGCTGGGCCGGCTGACGCTGAAACGAGCCACATAGTTTTCCCACTCATCTGTTCTTTGAAATCCAGCCCGTCCACGCGCATCCACGCGCTCCAGTGGTCCAGGTACAATTTTAACGGCGACGGAACGCTGTACCAGTACACTGGAGCTACCAGCACCAGATTGTCTGCCGCAAGAGTGGCATCAAGCAAGAAACGCGCATTCCCCCGAGGAGGTGGGTAGGTTCCCTCCGCGTGGCGAAGATCCTCGAACGGTTCTAGCGGATAGTCACGCAACACAACCCATTGCTGGCTCTTCCCGGGCAACTGACCCGCCGCATGACGTGCAAGCTGTTCGGAATTGCCGCCGACGCGCGAGCTGGCAATCAAAAATGTGTAGTGCATGGCGAAAATCTATGCCGTTCAACTCGATCCCACAAGGAACATCGACATGCCTCGTTCCACTACGCTCGGGGAGATAATTTTTCCAGCTTCCGGTAAAGACTACGGCGGTCGATACCAAGAACTCGGGCCGTCTGCGCCTTATTACCCCCACAAGCAGAAAGCACGTACTGAAGGTGGCTATTCTCTGCCTCTTGCAACGTGCTAAGTCCCTGAGGCATCCGCACTGTCGTAACTTTACTAGTACCGCGAACAGCTTCAGGCAAATCTGAAACAGTTATTAGCTCATACTCAGCCAGTACAACAGCCCGTTCCATCGCGTGCTCGAGCTCCCGCACGTTTCCCGGCCAGTCATAAGACAGCAACATCTCGGCGACTTCTTGGGTCATACCGCGAACCTCAAGATTGTTTGTCGTTGCCGCACGCTGGATAAATTTTTGCGCCAACACTAAAACATCATCCTCACGTTTTCGTAGCGGCGGCAGACTTACTTGAACCACGTGAATTCGGTAGTAAAGATCCTCACGGAATCGCTGCGCTTTCACCTCTTGGCGAAGATCGCGATTGGTCGCCGCTATGATTCTCGTGTCGAAAGAAATTTCGACGTTGCCTCCAAGTGGGCGCACCTGCCCTTCTTGCAAAACGCGAAGAAGTTTAGCCTGCATGTCCAACGGCATGTCGCCAATTTCATCAAGGAACAAGGTCCCACCATCGGCCATCCGAAAGAGTCCTTGGTAGTCGGCCATCGCCCCCGTAAAAGCACCGCGCGTGTGGCCAAAGAGTTCACTCTCCAAAAGGTCATGGGGAAGAGCTGCACAATTGGCAGGCACAAAGGGTCCCTCTTTTCTACGGCTCTGGCTGTGTATAGATTTTGCTACTAACTCTTTGCCAGTACCGGACTCCCCGGTGATAAGCACACTTGTCTCAACGTTACTAAGACGGTGAATAAGGCGTTGGACGTCCATAAACGCTGGGCTTTTCCCAATCATGATTCCATTTTCGGAAAGCGATTGTTCTCTTTGCAAACGAGCAACCGTACGGCGCAATTGACAAATTTCAACACTGCGCTCAAGCCGGTGCATCAGCTCCTCGCCACTAAACGGCTTTGTCACCAAGTCGTGTGCGCCTGCGCGAAGAGCCGCCACCGCAACGTCAACATCTCCATAGGCAGTCATCAGCACCACAGACATATTGGGGTGTTTTTGAAGGGTTTCAGTGCAGAGCTTTATTCCATCACCAGGTGTAAACAAGTTGATGTCAGACAAGAGAAGGTCGTAGTTCCCACGCTTGAGCTCTTGCTCCGCGGCGTCCATATTATCGACCCAGCGGGGTTCACAGCCAAAACGGAGCAAATCCGTCATGATTAGCTCTGCTTGGTCGCAGTCGTCTTCTACAACCAATAACTTCAAACCCGTCACCGTCTTGCCCAAATCCCCACGATCGCCAAAGGTACCCCTAAGATACCCCACGCTGCATGGTGAGGAAAGCCAGCCAACAAATTCTTGGGGGGATTCATATAACCGATCTCCCTATAGACAAGAACGGCTCAGCCGCCCCCCCAGAATTCCTAGGGGGCGCGGCATAGTTTGAGATGGCCTACACTTTGGGTGGCCCTCTAGGAGCCGCCGCCAAGGTCGGCCCTATCCTCAGTGGGAAGGCTCGCTGGGGGAATATCTCCGCCCCTCTGGGGTACCGGGGCTTCAAGAAATGGGCTTTCCTTGAATTCGAGACATCCGTTTTTTGCGAAATTTACTCGAGTAGAATGATTCGTATGGCGACCAATCGTCTTCAAAGATCTCCGTGGAACGCTGCCAACTGAGGTGGCGCTCATCCTCAAAACGCCGAGCCCGAGCCAGCGTACCTTTTCGTCGCTTTTTGGTCTTCGCTTTTAAGCTTCTACCCTCCTTTTCATTCGGAGCTCTCCCTATTTTCGTTGGCGAATGAATCGGTGTAGGTTTCCAATCGGGCCCGCCCCGAGGCATCCAATAGGCCTGAATGTGCGGGAACTCGGAACTCAGCAAGGAAACCATTGGACTCCACCTGATGCTCGGTTCGAAAAAAACCCGACTCACACAAATATTACTCTCAATCTCATCTACGCAAGAATGCGGGTCTCTTACAAACACGACAAGATCGCCCTGAGAGCGCGCAAATTTTGCCCCTAACGTCCGTCGGGTCTTGTTCTCGCAAGCGATGATGGTCACCCGTGCACTAATCAGTCGCTGATGGTCTCTATTCTCTGCCAATTCCATAATTCCTCCTAACGGCGTTGTGATGAGTTCTTTCGTAATTATTTAGAAAGCCAGTGCGGCCGAATCCACGAAGCTAAGTGCTCGTACCTGAGAGAGAACGTGAAGTGGTTCGTGATCGTCTACCACCACCAACTGCACGGCGGCCGAATTGGTAAAAGCAACCTCTTCAACTCGCGCCTCATGGGGGTACAAAGCCTGGGACCAATCGACCTCCAAATCCATGCCACCACCAACGCCAATAACGATACTGAAACGGTTCTCACCGCTAGCGGGTACCCGAGTCGTCTCCACATCTTGCGCGAAATACTCGGGCAAGATAGCCCTTGCTTCTTCTTGCGGTTCTGCCAGTGGAACTAAAACGAGGGTCCATGCAACACCGGAGGTATTCCCTGGCTCTGCACGGCGGTCCGTTAAAATCACTGCCTGTTGAATGCCCTCCGCATAATACTGTTTAACCCCTTCATCGAACTCCGTACTGACAACTGAGAATCGACGTATGTCGCAAGCGATACGGACGTTTTCACAACCCTTTAGTGGAACCTCGTGGGTTTTAATCTCAAGACCGGACTCGCCGCCGCTCCAAAGCTCGACACTGAGCCCAACCTCACAGCCACTGACCTTACGCGGATATCGAGTTCTCATATCCGCCTGGGATATAAGTACGGGCAAGTCATCGCTCGGCTCCGCCTTGGGCGTTTCATCAGGGGAAACGCGCGGCGGCTCGATCTCTGCCTCAGATTCAGTTTCAAACTGACAACCTGCTGCGACAACAACGACCAGTACAGCAGACACGGTGCTTTTCTTCATATCTTCTCCTGTGGTGGGGGGTGACGTTTGGTTTGCAGTGGCATCTTTTGAACCCCGAAGGGACCAGATTGGCTAGCCTGTTTTGGGTGGGAAGCCGAATGGGATCGGCTAGCCAATCTGGGGTGCAAGCCGCCGACGAATCGGCCGCTTGGGAATCTCAACCTCGCGAGAAAGGTCGTCCACAACCCCAGCCTGCAATGCACGAATGCAGACAAGATTGCGTCGGTGGAAACTCATGATTCGCCGGATATCCGGCCTGTGATCTCGCAGGAACGCAGCGAATTCGTAACCATCTTCAGTGGCCTCGAAAAAAACAGTGGAGATGGCGGAGGACACGGAGTCAATCGCTTCAATGGCACAGAGAGGCGTAATAGCCACTGCAAGAGACTTTCCCGTCGTCAAACAATGCCGACGTGCCTCGGCCCTTGCGCGCCGTCCCTGCGAAAGAACCAAGACTTCCGGAGCCTCTTTCCGTAGAGCCAGCATACAAGCAGCTTTTTCAATAATGCTGTCTAACCCTTGGTGAGGAGCCGCTATTTCCAGCCCAAACTCCTTCTCATGCCTCCAGGCTACGCGTCCGCTCACCTTAAGCCTTGGAATTCCCTCTGCCTTGAGAATGATGTCCCCGAGTAACCCTACAATCGGAGGCCGGCTGCCCCGAAGACGAAGGCCCTTCTCGGAAACATCGCAGATTTCGTAGTGTTCCCGGCCACAATGAAACAGAACTTCCGCAGACCCTTTGACTGCATATCGCGTTTCTCGATCGTACCTTTTCGTTGATTGGTCCTGCTTCAAAATCATCCCCCTTGCTCTCCAACCAAGTAACGCAAGCCCCGTTCCAACCTTCCGCCACCTCAATACAGTGACCTACACCCTCCGATGTGTGCGCTCAAAGCACACCGTGTCAATGCGCCACACACAATCTGACGAAATCACCCACTCACAGCATGGGGCGGGAGCTAATCAGGACTCCAGGGTCGATATCAACCAAGCGGCATGCACAGCCAAATCATCCGCGCTGTATCGCTCTAAAAACTCGTCCGCAATATCTACTGATGCAAAAGCCTGTTTATCAACGCGATGCTCCTCGCTCAAGATATTCCAAGACGTCTCCCTGTGGAGCTCTCTGAAGTCGGAAATCCGCAACCGGTTTTGATACTGCAATCTGTTGTTGAAAGCCTTCCACTGCCAACTGGGGTAACGAAGAAAATTGTACTGATTGATATCGCCATCAAAGTCCGCGTAATGATCTCCCATGTCAATCCAATGAGAGCCCACTGATTTAGCGTGCGACAACCTTGAGAACTCCGTGAGTATTTCGCGAATAACCTCTTCTGGAATGTGCTCTAGCGTATTGTTCGAAACGAACAAGTCAATCGAGCCCGCGTCTAAGGGGACTGCCCTGGCGTCCCCGACAATGGCGTAAATGCCTAGTTCTGAGAGGATTTTCTTAGGGCACTTCTTCGTATTTTCTCGGAGACTCTCCATCCTTTGGACCAGCTCAAGGTCCGACGGGAAAAAAGCTCCCTTCTTAATTTCCTCCACGAAGCGTCCAATGGTTTCTACGATTGTAACTGCGGTCACGTGATCTGTCTGGTCTACTGTGTAAACAGACTCACAGCCCAAGAGCCTTAGCCCTATTGGGACAATGGGGTACCAGCCCGTACCCAACTCCAACGCGGTTACAGGGGTATCGCTACCGTTCCCATATTTCCGCCAATGCTCCATATGGTCGGTTAATTTGAGGAATTTTAGCGACCAGAAGTCGTCATTTAACCCAAGAGATCGGGTGACATACCTCTGGAAGAGTCGGTTTACTTTTTCGGGATATGGGAGCTGGGATATCGTCCCTTGCACCGCCGCTTTCAACCACCATTTCATATCCAACACCTGTAGCTAGAAGAACCCACCACGTCCTACGCAAATATTATACGCGGGTTGAATTCGAAGAAAAGTCTCTCCTGTATACAAGTCGTACTCTTGCCGAAAAAATGTTTTCAAGTCGACCAAAACGCGGCCTCTGAACTACGAAAGGTTGGAGGAGCGGTTGGCGGATGCGAAAGATCGTGTGCACATTTTTGGGGCTCACTACCCTCCATTCGACCCCGTAGGTTTGCGTCACGCCGGATTTAGAAGTCGTAATGAAGCTGCAAAGCTATTGTCTCGCCTATCGCGTGGTGCTGTGGACGCGACTTTTTACGGTCATGTTCACTCGTACTATGCGTATGCGAATGCGGGAATCCCCGCTTATATTAGTGTGCGTGACGTAGCTCTGGTCCGTGTTGACTAACGCCTACTGAATTTGCGCCTAAGGCACGCTGAGGCCGCCGTCAATTGCGA
>CAYPIX010000131.1:0-9033 GCA_964410875.1 uncultured Kofleriaceae bacterium | reverse complement strand
AGCTGAACAGGAAGCCAAGAGCAACAGGCCAACTAGCGCCTCATCCGGCACTTTGACAGCCACAGCCGCCACTCTCAATGTCGCCGCTATTCCCGGGGCCAGGAACTTCGCCATCTCGACACTCGCCCGCTTGCTCGCCGATTGTGGCAAAGGGTGTGTTCTCAATTCCCTCAAAATTGAGGTTGTCGAGTTCCCAGCCAATGTCGCCAGCAGCAACGTCGGTACCAAGGCGGAAACGAATCTTTACATTCTTGTCCGCCAATTGGGTTCCGAAGTCCAGGGTTGTTGAGGTCATCTCTGGCCAGTCTGGGTTCTGGAACACAAGAGCTGGTCGTCCGCCAATTGGGTTTTCTCCGTCGACTGTAAGTAGTCCACGGTAACCAGGATCAATCCCGAGTTCGAGGACGTCTTTCCAGCTATTCCCGCCATCAACAGAGAATTCAATAACTCCACCGTCCCAGTGGGTGATTTCAATCTCTCCTGTCTCGGGGTTCTGCTGCGCCGAGCTTTCGAACTGATGACGATGATCAAAAGTCACCGAGAAGGACTCGGCTCCGACCTTTAGGCTTGGAGATTCGAGTGCCTGGTCTCCACGCTCGCCAATGTCCTCAGCGAACCACACCATATTAGGTGCATCTCGTTGGACGCGTGACCACTCTGGTCCTTGTGCGATCTCGGTCTTGGCTTCCCACGGACTTAAATCGCTCTCTACGTCGTCGAGTGCTGACTTGTTTGAGAGGTTGTCGTAGTTTGCGCGCTTAACGACGGCAGACTCGACACTTTCCCGAACAGCGCCTTTGTTTGTGCTGGTCGCTTGGATTTCGAGCTCTTGAATACCCGATAGCTCTCGATCAAGTTGGATCTCAATACGTACGAGTTCCCGGCCTAGCGGCGCCAATTCGTCAATTGTTGCACTAGCACCATTCGGGAACGTAACGCCGTTGATGTCCTTGATCGTCACCGTAGTGTCGGTAAGAGCAATTGGGCCCGAGTTGAGGACTTCAACCGTAATGGTAGCTGTTTCGCCAGCATCAAGGTTTTCGTCTTTGTCGCAATCGATATCAGGCGAGACCAAGATGTTTGCCACTCGAAGCTCGCCACCAATTCGGAAGCTCTCGACGATTCCTTCGAGTTCGATGGATGCACGGTCTGGTGCTACAGCACCGGTACCGAAACCGCGTCTTGCGAAAGCTTCAGCCATGACACGTAGATCGATCGGGTCACTTGCAGCCGCAGCTGCCAATAGCGAGTCACGCATTTCCAGCATGGTCGCGTTCGGCGGCGCTGCAAGAAGGCCAGCTACAATGTAGTCAGCGATTCGTCGTTGGGATTCCTTGAACGAGTATCTCGGGTTGTCACCTTGGCTCTCTTTAGTCAGAGCGATGTGAACCTCCCAGAGAGCGGTTGCCCAAATCTCGCCGGCGTTGTGCACTTCGGTGTTGGACCCGCCTACGCGTATTGGCGCTTTGTCTGCCGGCAACACGGCATCAATGCCGACATGCCTAAAAGTCAGCGGGTTGATTGCGAAGTCGACCGAGTAGGCTACCCGGCGAATACCGAAGAAAGCGTCGCCAACAGAGTACGCGGCATCGGCGAAGGCGCCATCAAGGTTGTCACCTTCACGCAAGTGCATTGCGAGAGCAATGTAGTCGCCCCAACCTTCACTCATGCCGCCGCACTGGACAGTTCCGCCGCAAATACTGAGACGGTGATGGAAGTAGTGTCCCCACTCGTGAGCAACGATACTGTTGTCGAGGGTTCCATCGCGCATTGGACCGCGCTTTCGGCCAGCTCGGGTAACGTCAGTGTCAATGGTTTCTTCTTCACCTTCTTCTTCGGCTTGCCCAAGGGCTGCAATGGCCGCTTTGAATTTCTCACCAGTGTTGAAGGAAACACCAACCACAGGTAGCTCAAGTGTCGTTTCGTCACCACCTAGAGGGGGAAGAGCGTCTTTTTCTACTTCGTCGTTGTTGACGATGATGATGGCCGCTGCGCCTGCATCACGAGCATTCTCCGCTTTTTGTACAAACGGGCATGCGCCGCGGTCAACCATCGCGACTTTGTCGGTCACGTCGGTTACGAACTCTTCACAACCGTCGCCTTTGACTCCGGCTTCGCCGCCTTCGTCTTCTGCAAGAACGAGAGAACCTGACGCTGTGACGAGGTCGTCTACCCCAAACGTTGCGCCTTGTGCTTCGTATGTTCCTGCAAGGGTTTCTGGAGCCGTTATCTCTAGCTTGGTTTCACCAACAGGCGTGATTTCTCCGTCCCAAAGGTACATTTGCATTCGGGGAGAGCGTCCATCGCCTGGAGTGCTCATATTTGCGTTGTTGCGGTTTTCTCCGTTGGTGTCTTGCGCTTCAATCAACAGAGGATCTCCACCCTCGCCACCACGGTTGAAATTGTCTTTCTGAGCGTTGCCCGCAGCTTCGTTGAAGCCGGAGTCGTAGTAGTAGTCATGCAGCCAGTTCGTTACGTAGAAGATCTGCGTAACCGACGCCATGATTTGCGTGTCTTCCTCGTTTGGCTGCTCATCGCCGTTGAATTCCCAATCGAAAATACCGGGGCTACTAGTCTTGGCCCTTAGGTCTCCGTCGGAAAATCCGTCTGGGGCGTTGTGGTCTGCATAGGCGTCCACGTTGTTGCCAGTTGTGATCTGAGTACCTTCAGGTAGCCAAGGATCGTTCCTGCCTTCTGGGTTGGTGTTGAAACCGTCGATTTCGATCAGGTTTCTGTCGACCAAAGGCATTGCCACGGTATCGAGGGGGTTGGAAGTTGGGTGTGGCGTAGAATCACCGTGAGGTCCGTCGAAGGGACGCAGCTCTCCGTCTTTGTCTGCCCAAACATTGTATGAGTGAGCGACCGTGAGATTACGTCGTTCGAGAATCGCACCGTTCGACGCCGATACTACGTATTCGTAGGCACGACTTGTTGGAACATCAACAGGGGCGAGCTCCATCTCAATTTGATAAGCACGAATAAGTTTTTTCGGCATCGGGTAAAGAACAGCGGTTACCGAAGTGGGCTGTGCGAAGACGAAATCAGCAACGCCTACGCCGGGGCGAAGAGCAAATGCTTGCCCTTTTGCACCATCATCCTGTGCGACTTTTAGATTGTCGACGGGCAGAGCTTGCCCAACAACGTCGGCATACGCTTTGGCTATAGCATCCCGTTCAGAAATTCGAACGTCGTCTGTTCGACTTGCGCCGACTCGTCCTTCAGGGTGAAGGTTACCGGTGATTGCGACGAGCTGCTGCTTGTCGTTAAGCATCATCGCCATCTGGGTGTCGTAGACTTCTATCCCGTCGACGCTTTGCTTCAGACGAACAACAGTTGTGCCTTTTTTCGCCTTGTAGACGTCTGCAACCTGAGCGGTTTTTGCTGCTTCTGGCGAAAGATTGTAAAGGTCGCAGTGGTCGTCGAGATAAGCTTTTGCAGCCTCCGCAGGACCGTCGAAGTCCTTTGTGCTTTGACTCACATCTTTGCTCTTGCCGGCAAGGTAGACGGTAGGAACGGCTTTCCGCTCGTCGACCGCGGCAACAGTGCCCGACATGCGTTTGGCAGTCTCAGCCGATTTTCCTACGTATTCTGCAGGCGGTGCGCTCAGCGCCGCACTATAGGTTTCAACCTCGGTAAGTTCACCAGTTTGATGGTTGATAGCTGCCGGGTTTGTTGGGGCCGATGGTGTTATACCCACGTCCTTCCCGTTTTGTTCGCAGCCGATTGTTAACGAAATGGTCACCAGAGCGGCGACGTGCTCCCATTTTTTCATCACAAGTACCTCCTAGAAGTGAACGTTTTCGCGCGCTCCCGGACGTGTTGCAAGTCTTTGTCGCTGACCGTCAGACACAGTTGAAAAAGGAGTTCGCCTCAACCCAAGAGCGAACTCTCGTTCGAAAATGGAATTGTTATATTTCGCACAGTTCGAGAAGTTGATGTTGGAAGTCGAGTTGAGAAGGGGGACAACTGTCCGCCATTTTGGGACGGGATCACGGAGCCCCTCTTAGCTGCTTGGGGAAGTAAAGTTGTCCGAGGTATTGGATCGGTCTCCCGCACTTTGATCTTTTGTAGGAGTTCGGAGGGAGCCCGCCAGAAAACGGCGGCGTGAAAACGCTTGGACCTCTCATAATATTCCCCAAAAAAGAATAATTATTTCGAGAGGGTCGAGGTTTTGACTTCGTTTGTCTCGGCCACTAGACTGCGACGATCCGAGCTCACTGTTCTTGGTGAGCTCGGCTCACTTTGTTCGGTCGCGGTCAACGACAGCCGCAGATGGGAGACTTCAACTCGTGCGAATTTCCAGTTCTTTTCAGGTTCCGTCACTTCTGCTTTGCGCCATCCTCGCTCTTTCGAGTTCATGCAAAAAAGAAACGGGCTCTCAGTCGAGTAACGATTCTGACGTCTCGGACACAGACGGCAAAGATGGCCCTGCTGCGCCAACTGTTCGAAGTAAACTTGTGCCTCACCGCGCTTTATTGTCCGAGTCGAGTCGAGCTGAGCTCTCCATGGGAGGGTTGCTTGTCGATCTAGGAACCGGTGACCAGCACAAATTTACGCGTGGTGGTTGGCGCACGTCGTGGGGCCCAACCAAAAACCAATCAGGTGTTACGTATTCTGAAATTATTGGAAACACCGCGCGCTTGGAGGGGCATGGTCCCGGGCCAGTTTCGGAATTGCTGATTCGCGCACGCTCAAAGGTCCCTGGTCAAAAACTGTCCGCATGGGTTGATGGCACCATGCGAGGTAGTGCTCCTCTCACTGCCAAATGGAGCGTTGTGCGCATGCCCGTCAAGGGCGTTGATAAAGCGGGCCGGAGAGAAATTCTTCTGCGTTTGGGTGCAAAAACAAAAAAGGCCGACATCGATTGGGTGTGGCTTGCCGAGACCGCGGGGGCAGAAGCTCCAGCTATTGCTCCAAGGGTAGCTTCGCTGAATCTGGGCCGACCCAAGCGTGCGCTTGTAGCGCCGTCCGCTCGAGACTTTCGGTTCTACCTAGATGTACCCGAGAAGGCCTCACTTGTCTTCGACTACGGCTCCAATAACAATGCGATGTTCTCAGTGTTTGCAGAAACCGATGGGGGAAAAAAGAAAAAACTCTTTGGCCCCACGACCGCAAAGGGCTGGACGGAAGCGAATGTTGATCTGTCAGCGTACGCTGGAAAGACCGTTCGCTTAACATTAGAGACCAAAGGTGACGGTGGAGGCGGCTGGGGCGAACCGGAAATAATGCAGGCGATACCCGAGCCAGAGGTCGCGACCGGTGGAAAGAAGGCGAAAAACGTAATTGTCATCCTTATCGATACGGTTCGTGCCGACTCGTTCGCCCCGTTCTTTCCAAAGAACAAGGTCGTGACTCCGAGCTACGACGCTCTTGCGAAGAAGAGCACGGTTTTTGTTAACGCTTACAATAATGAGAATTGGACCAAGCCGTCGGTAGCAACGACGTTAACCGGTGTCTACCCAAGTACTCACCAGACCAAAAAGGACGGAAGCAAATTACCCAAAGACGTTCGGATGCTTTCCGAGCATTTCAAAGCTGCTGGTTTTTCTACGGGCGGCTTTGTTGCAAACGGATACGTGAGCGGCGCGTTTGGGTTTGAAAAGGGCTGGGACGTTTTCAAGAACTATATTCGTATTGGAAAGCCGTCGGAAGCAGAACACGTTTACAAAGATGCGAAAGCATTCCTCGATGCGAATAAATCGAAAGGGCGTTTCTTTTTGTACATTCAGACGATTGATCCACACGTCGTCTATCGCGTTGGAAAAGAGTACACGAAGCACTATTACCCAGGTGAGTACAAAGGCATTCTTGGAAGCACTATTGACGCAAAGAAACAGCTCAACATTACCAACAAGAAAATTCCGTACACTGAGAACGACCTGAAGTGGTTAAAGGCAATGTACTGGGGCGAAGTGACCTACCACGACGACCACATGGGTCGTTTTATAGCGGAGCTAGAGAAAGCCGGCATGCTTAAAGACACGGCCATCGTTGTGACCAACGACCACGGCGAGGAATTGCTGGAACATGGGCGTATTGGCCATGGACACAGCCTTTACGATGAACTCCTACGAGCACCAATGCTTGTCCACTATCCTCCCATGTTTTCGGCGGGTAAGGAGATTACAGATGTTGTGGAAAACGTAGACTTGGCTGCAACGATTACCGATATAGCTGGAGTTAAGCCAATGGCGCAGGGAGAGGGGAAGTCTCTTGTTCCCCTAGCCCAGGGCAGGGAAATTCACCGTCCGACCTACGCTGTATCCGAGTTCTTATCTGACCAACGAGCGGCACGCGTGGGCCGGTGGAAATTTATTCGAACCGCAGGAAACCGGGCGCACCTTTTTGATGTGGTCGCCGACCGAACGGAAAAGAACGACGTGTTAAAGAAGAAACCCATTGCACGACGTTTGGTCGAACTTCACCTTGGCGAAGGTCTGGCGATTCCTGCCAAGGACAAACGCCAGTTTGGTATGACGACAAAGCAGCAGTTCAAAGCTGGCGAGGCTCAGTGGACGCCTGAGCTAAAACGTCAAATGGAAGCACTCGGCTATATGGGCGATGGAGAAAGATAGATGAAAATACGGTTCTCGTTGCGTAATCCATTTTGGTACTGCTGGACGGTTGCTGTTGTCTTAGCAATCTTGCTGGTACCGGAAACGGCAGAGGCTTATGTAGGGCCAGGTGCAGGAATCGCAATAGCGACCACGGCCTTGGCATTTGTCGTGAGTTTAGTCTTGGCTGTAGTAGGTCTGCTGTTCTGGCCGTTTCGGTTCGTGTACAGACTCTTTACCCGCAAGCGGCCTCCCAACGAGAAACACGTTGAGCGCGCTATTCTTGTCGGTCTTGATGGTCTTGATCCGAAACTGACGAAACGGTTTATGGACCAAGGGCTATTGCCCAATATGAAAAAGCTTTCTGAGAAGGGCGGGATGAGTAATCTGGCGACGACTTTTCCATCTATGTCTCCCGTTGCGTGGAGTTCGTTTGCGACTGGAGTGAACCCGGCCAAACATGGGATTTTCGACTTTCTAACCCGTGACCCGAGGAACTACGCGCCCGACCTATCTTCTGCCGACGTCAAGCCGCCAAAGCGACACTTAGATATTGGCGAATTCCGAGTCCCTCTTGGAAAACCGCAAATAAAACTGCTTCGAAAAAGCCGTCCGTTTTGGGATGTACTCGGCAAGTACCAAGTACCGTGCGCGATTTTGCGGGTTCCTATTACCTTCCCGGCTGAAAAGTTTGATGGGTACATGTTGTCGGCGATGTGCGTTCCAGATTTGCAGGGAACGCAAGGATCTTTCACCTACTACTCTACCAGTGACGATACGGGCGCAGCCGAAGGCGGAACCCGTCTGCCTATCAAGGTGGTAGGTAATGTTGTTAAGAGTCATCTCCTCGGACCTCCAAACCCGATTCGAAAAAAGTCGGAGCCTGTAGAGCTTCCATTCACGTTGGATTTGCAGCGCGAAAAAAACTCGGCGATTCTAAAGGTGGGGACCAAGAAAGAGGTCCTCAAGGTTGGCGAATACTCTGATTGGGTACCTGTTGCGTTTTCGTTGGGATTGGGAATCAAACTACGCGGTATTTGTCGATTCCGTCTCCTTGAGGTTAAAGACGAGGTTCGCCTCTACGTAACACCGATCAATATCGATCCGGAAAATCCAATTCTTCCGATTTCCCACCCAAAGATTTTTGCGACCTTTCTAGCTAAGCTTATGGGACGTTACGCCACGCTTGGGTTGGCAGAAGATACTTGGGCTCTCAACGAGGGCGTACTCGATGAGGATGCGTTTTTGGAACAAGCATGGGCAAACCATGAAGAGCGTGAGTCCATGTTTTTCGAAATGCTCAAGCGCACACCAAAGGGTGTCATCACGTGTGTTTTTGACGGAACCGATCGGATCCAGCACATGTTCATGCGCTACTTGGACGATGGTCACCCGGCCTTAAAGAATTCTCCAAAGCAGAAAGAATACGCAAGTGTTATCCCCGACACGTATGCACGTATGGATAAGATGCTTGGCAAGCTGTTTGAACAAGTCGATCTTGACGATCCAAAGACGTTGGTAGCGGTTCTTTCGGACCACGGCTTTGAGACATTCAGGCGAGGAATCAACGTAAACTCTTGGCTCTACAAAAATGGGTATTTGTTTCTAAAGGAAGGGCTTAACGAATCTGGAGAGTGGTTCAAAGGCGTAGATTGGGATCGGACGAAAGCGTTTGCCCTTGGTCTTGGCGGTATTTTCTTGAACGTAAAAGGGCGCGAATCTCAGGGTCTCGTTGAGGAAGCAGACGCGGATGCACTGGCCGATGAGTTGGCAGAGAAACTGACCGGGCTGATGGATCCGGAACTGAATAAAGTGGCTATTACCAAGGTGTACCCTTCGCACAGTCTCTACAAGGGGCCGTACAAGTCTGAGGCTCCTGATCTCATTGTCGGATACTCTGCGGGTTGGCGTGCGTCATGGGACGGAGTTCGAGGCGTTGTCAATGACGTGATTTTTGACGATAACACCAAGGCTTGGAGTGGCGATCACTGTATTGACCCCGAATTAGTCCCCGGTATTCTAATTTCCAACAAGAAACAAATTGGGCACGCAACAAGGGAACCAGCTATTTCAGATATGGCGCCTACGATGCTCGAACTATTCGGCGTACCCGCGCCTCGGTACATGGATGGCGAGTCTCTGGTTATGGATGACGGGAAGTCTTCCCACAACGCATCAGCGAAGGCGGCATGAGACAGCTACGATCAAATTGGACTCTAGCTATCGCATTGAGCTCTCTATTGGCTGGATGCGGAGGCGAACCCAAAGAGAAGCCACCGTATGAGCGAGGGCTCATCATCATGGGTATCGACGGCATGGATCCCAATTTGCTGCGCAAGTACATGGCCGAGGGATTGGTGCCCAATTTAAAAGCGTTGGTCGAGAAGAACGGTTTGATCGAACTTGGGACCAGCAACCCGCCTCAGAGCCCGGTAGCTTGGTCAACATTCATTACGGGCGCCGACTCACATCTTCACGG
>CAYPIX010000130.1:0-9192 GCA_964410875.1 uncultured Kofleriaceae bacterium | reverse complement strand
CACCGCTCTATGAAGGGTGGGTCGCGTCAGTGCCGGGAGACCTCGTTCGCGCCAAGACAGCGATAAAAAACCGAAATCTAGATGAGCTCGGAACTGTCATGGAAGAAAGTACCTATGCAATGCACGCGGCTGCGATGGCATCGAGGCCGAGTGTTCGCTACTGGCGCCCGGAAACAATGGCCTGCATGGCGACGGTCGAAAGCTTACGAAAAGAAGAAATTCCAGTTTTTTTCACAATGGATGCCGGCCCACATGTAAAGGCACTCACTCTTCGAGAGAATGCAGAGGCTGTAGAGAAACGGTTGCGGGCTGTCGCGGGGGTCACGGAAACGATCATTAGCGGAATAGGCAAGGGTGCTCGTTTGGTTGAGGAACTTCCCGCTAAATGAATGGTGCAGAAGATCTCTTCGTGACAGCGCCCGGTAAGGTAATGTTTGCGGGCGAGTATGCAGTGCTTCGTGGTGGGGAAGCTATATTGGTAACAGTAGATCGTCGCGCAAGAGCTTCGGTAGGCACGGGGAATTCGGAGTTGCTTGACGCTTTGAACCGAGTCTTTTTGCAACGTGGAATGGAAAATGCTGCCTCTAGGTTAGGTCAACTTGGAGTTGATACTCGTAGTTTCTATGACCCCGGCGGGGAGAAGTTAGGAATAGGTTCAAGCGCGGCGGCGGTGGTGGCCGCCACTGGGTTTTCGCTCTGGCAGGGGGAAAACCCTGGACTAGATGAAGTGCTAGAGGTCGCGCGGCAAGCGCACGGAGATTTTCAAGCTGATAAAGGGGCGCGGGGAAGCGGTGTAGATGTCGTCGCATCGGCCGTGGGTGGCGCTCTGGCAGCCAAAGCTAGTGGCGAATATGAACGTCTCACGTTGCCCGAAGAATTTTGCTGGCGTCTGGTTTGGACGGGAAGGGCGGCCAGTTCCCCTAACCTCGTTTCCCTAGTGAATACGTTTGTCGAGGCCAACGGGGCCGAGGCTGAACGACTTTTTACCGATTTGGCGGACGTCGCGACCCAGTTTCGAAATGCGTGCGAGAAGGACAGTGCGGCTCATGCCGTTGGGGCCTTGGACAGCGGGGCTCTCGCTCTTGCCGCATTGGGCCAGGCCGCTCAAGTAGACATCGAATTGCCTATCCATAAAGAGTTGCGCGAAAAAGCCTCACGCTTTGGTGGGACAGCTAAACCTGTGGGCGCCGGAGGAGGCGACGTTTGTCTGTGTGCGTTCGCCTCCCAAAGCGACCTCGAAAAATTCACAGGGTCAGTTGCGGACGGCGTTTCGTTTCTTTCGCTCGACCAGGAGCCCAAAGGGGTTCTTTGGTCCGATGAGGCTAGTTAATTCTTCTGAAGGAGTTGAAAAAACTCACCACCATCTTTTTCTGCCTTCGCGAGGTCCTCGTGTGCGTAAGTCCCGTCCACCTTGGGGATTAGGATTCCGTTGGGGAACTCTGAGCCAAGCAAACGGCAGGAAGAACCAGCATAACAAGCATCAATAAGTGGAATCGTCCTCGTGTCCTTTCGGCTAGCGGGAACGAGTCTGTCGTATGCTGAAACCATTCCCCTTATAAAATCGGTAACGTTTTCCTGCGGGCCAATGCCCGTGAGTTCTCCTTGACGGTTACCGTGGGTGGAGATGACAAGAACCCGTTTCCTGCCGTTCTGTATTTGTTTCTTTACCTTCGGCGGTAGGACTTTCACATAGCGGGCGTGCGCCACATCAAGGCGCGCTCTCACGGTAGATTCAAATTTGTTAGGCGAATCGATGTTTCCGTAGTCTGGGTCTAAATTCTCACCGGTGTTGGACTCGCCAAGAACCACAATGGATTCGGTCGTCGAGGCTCCGATTATGAAGGACGCAAGCTCTCTGCTACTTGAGATTTGAAACTCAACCGTAACGTAGTCCGCGTCTGCTTCTGTCGTTTCGACAGACTGACCTTCTTGGTTGGTGCGGAAGTAACGCCAAGAACGAGTCTGGCGAACCTCTACACCGCGACCGATAGAAAATTGCAACTTTTCCAGGGTAGGGAAACGTTTTTCTCTCTTGCTAGCGGCGGTTGCTCTCTTTTTAAGCTGGTTTGACGAACGTCTCTTTTGGGCAGGAGAGGTTGTCTTTGAAGTGGCGGCTGGTGTTTTCCCTTTTTGGGCTGGTTTCCCGCGTCGAGTCGCTTGGGCCGTTCCTGGAAACGCAAGAAGAAACGCTAGTATGGGCAGCAATCGGAGCACGAGTTACTGCGATATATGCAAACCCTAAACCACAGGGCCAGGTAGAGATTCCGGGTAACTGTGGATGCGCAAGGGGGAATAGGGTGGGGGATTGCTCGCAAGTTTGTGGCAGAGTCCCGGTTATGAACGCGAAAAGCGGCGGGGCCATTGTGGCCGAGGTTCTACAAGGCAACCGTGTTGAGTTTCTCTACACACTTTGCGGTGGTCACATCTCGCCGATTTTGGTGGAGAGCAAACGCCTCGGTATTGAGGTTGTGGATACTCGGCATGAGGCCAGCGCGGTGTTTGCCGCTGATGCGACGGCAAGGCTAACGGGCGGGATTGGAGTGGCTGCTGTCACGGCGGGCCCTGGCGTGACCAATACCGTCACCGCAGTCAAAAATGCGCAAATGGCGGAGACCCCGCTTCTTATAATTGGTGGAGCAACAGCGACGGTGCTCCGTGGGCGTGGCTCCCTTCAAGACATTGAACAGCTGGCTCTATTTCGGTCTATCGTAAAATGGTCCCACCGAGTTCGGACCGTAAATGGAATTAAGCCTACGCTAGAACGAGCCATCCGAATTGCGAAAGAAGGAGTCCCGGGACCAGTCTTTGTAGAGTTCCCTATCGACCTGCTCTATCCAGAGTCTGTGGTTGCGGACTGGTATCAAAAAGAGACCGGCGAAGGCACGTCTCTTTCGAGCCGGGCGCTTCGCCTTTACATGAAAGGCCATCTTTATAAGCAGTTTCATACACCAGAGGTTCCTGTCGAATTGGGGCTTCCTAGTTTGCGTGCTCGTCGGCCGACGGATACCCAAGAGCAAGTGCGGGCCGCTGCTGACTTGCTTAGACAGGCCGAGAGGCCAGTCGTTGTCGTGGGCAATCAAACTCTGGTGGCGGGTTTTCCGCCGGCCGTTGCTGCTCGTTCGTTGGAAGAGATCGGGGTGCCCACCTTCCTAGCCGGCATGTCGAGGGGCGTATTGGGAGCAGCGTCTCCACTTCAGTATCGCCACAAACGGTCTAAGGCTCTTCGCCGGGCAGACGTCGCTGTTGTCGTAGGCTTCCCTTTTGATTTCCGGCTCGGTTATGGGCGCTCTATAAACTCAAAGGCAAAAGTCATTTCTGCGAACCTCGACTCCAAGGCTCTCAGGAAAAATCGTCGGCCCGATATCGCGGTTGAAATGCACCCCGGCGCGTTTTTGCAGAAGTTGGCCCAGGAGCTCGGCGGGCGTAGAGGTGAGAGTCTGCCTGCATGGCGAAAAGAAATTGGCGCCAATGAGAGCGAACGCGAAACTGAGATAGCTGCGATGGCAGAGATAGACAACAATGGCATCAATCCCCTGTCTCTTCTCAAGAAGGTCGACGAGTCCATGGCGGAAGACTCGGTGATAATCGTCGACGGCGGCGATTTTGCTGCTAGTGCTGCTTATACTTTGCGTCCGCGGGCACCTCTCTCGTGGCTTGATCCCGGCGTGTTCGGCACACTAGGAGTGGGAGGTGGTTTTGCGTTGGCGGCTTGCCTAACTCGATCAGATGCCGAGGTATGGCTTATCTATGGTGATGGCTCGAGCGCCTACAGTCTTGCAGAGTTTGAGACGTGTGCGCGCATGAAGCTAGGTCCCATTGCTCTTATCGGCAACGATGCGTCGTGGGCGCAAATCGCTCGAGACCAGGTTGAACTTCTCGGCGACGATACCGGGACGGTTCTAACGCCAGCCGCGTACCATACAGTTGCGGAAGGCTACGGCGGGGTCGGCATCGAGATTCGTTCAAACGCGGAGATTGCAGGCGCCATTCGCCAAGCCAAGAGTGAATCTAAGAAGGGGCGGCCCGTCTGCATAAACGCGCACATCGGAAAAACCGACTTTCGCAAAGGTTCTATTTCTGTCTAGGCTACTAGCGGACGTTCGTGGTGCCGCAGGGCGCGCCAGTGCTGCATACACCGTTTG
The DNA here is from genome assembly GCA_964410875.1 of uncultured Kofleriaceae bacterium. Taxonomy (GTDB): domain Bacteria; phylum Myxococcota_A; class Polyangia; order Haliangiales; family Haliangiaceae; genus CAYPIX01. The sequence continues at coordinate 5,050 of CAYPIX010000130.1, read as the reverse complement.
GGCAAATATTTATTCGTGTCGGGTCGAGTTGCAGACCCTCCGCCGCAATTTCCAACGGTAACTCCGAGATAGTAAGCACGAAGGAAGTGCAGTCTGGGTTCGGAGCTTTTCGCTGAAACTCCACTAGCAGCGTGGTAGGGAGGTCCGGGGCTGGACTTAGGAAGATACCCGTCGTGGCAGTTGTTGCGTTGCCACTAAATGGCTCGGCAGGATCAGTACCTGATCCCGCGCAAGTTACACCAGTCCCCGGTTCACAGGCGTCAATTGTGAAAAAAACCTGAGGATCTTCGCGGCTCATAGTGATGAGAATATCTGGATCTTCAACGCATGCGCCGAAAAGGAACAGTCCCAAAAGCGAAAATTGGCCAGCAAGTCGAAAATTGTGAATCGCGCGCTTCATTTAAAACCTCACAAGTGATGGCATGGACAAATCAACAGTGATTTCTGCATCAGGGCGATCTTGGGTAAGTATAAAGTAGGTCGCGGTACCCGCCGCGGCGACCACCACCACACCGGTCCAGAAGTACCATTTCTTGTAAAAGGGTTTTTCTACGATCCGCTCTTGCAGAGTAAAGGTGACCGCTCGGGTCTGTCCTTGAGCAAGAACGACTTCTTTTTCGGACGGTTCGTAGTCGGGAAGAACCGCGCGGACTCGGTGGCCTCCTGGTTTGAGTTGTCCTCGCCAAGGTGAGATACCTACGACGTTTTCCTCAATGCTCAGTTGTGCACCGGTTGGCTTGGTTTCGATCGTTAATGTTCCCAAGTTGGGCGCGACAGACTTCAATTCCAATCGGACCTCCTGCTTGCCGCCTGCCGATACTTCAATCGAGGTTTCCCCTTGTTCGTATCCGTCTTTTGAGGCTCGTACGATGTACTGACCTGGACCTAGTAGAACCGATTGAGGGGAAGTTCCTTCCGCTTTTCCGTTAATGGAAACAGCGGACCCGCCCGGTTTGACGCGAATGTTCACGGTTCCCATGAGCGCGCGGATAGCGTCTCGCTCATCCTTGACCTTCTTATGGTCCTCCCTGGACATTTTCCCCTTGCCCTCTTTGAGACTACGTTCAATGGAGTCGAGGGCCTCTCGGTACCTAAACAGACGCTTCTGTGTAACCGCGATATTTCGCAACACCGAATGGTGACGGGCCAAACGGTAAGTCGCTTTGAATTCAACCAGAGCTTTTTCGTGCTCGCCCGCCTTTGAGAACTTCAGGCCGCGTTCGTAACGGACGCTAGCCTCTCGGCGACGTGCAGCTGATACGTCATCTGCCATCGCTGGTGCTACTTCAAGGGCAAGTATGGAAACTGCGACAGCAAGGAGGGCAAAGTTAAATCGGTTCACATGAATTTCCCGGTGAGGATACTCGGAGAGCATATCGACTCCGACAAGCCGTGACAATTAACCTCGGCGCCAAAACGACCAGGTAAACAGGACCAAAAGCGGATAAATCTCGAGTCTCCCCAGGAGCATGCCAAACGATAGAAGGTAGAGACCGGAATCGGGAACGCCGGCAAAGTTCTGCGCGGCCCCCACGGTTCCTAGACCAGGGCCAATACTGTTGATAGCGCTTACTGCGGCGGTGGTGCCGCTAACAATGTCGAGTCCCAAAGTAGTCATTGCAACAGACAAAATCGCGATCGTTGCAGTATAGAGAACGAAGTACCCTAGGACTGCCTCTGTGGTTTCGCGAGGAATCGCGTGACGCCCGAGGTTAATAGGAGCAATCAATTTGGGCCTAACTGTTCGTCTCAGTTGCGCAACGGTGTGCTTGAACACAATGTAAATGCGAACTACCTTTGATCCCCCTGCGGTCGAGCCCGCGCAGCCGCCAATGATCATAAGGGCGACCAATACGATTCGACAAACATCGGGCCATGCATCAAAGTTCTCGGTCCCGAAACCAGTCGTCGTCAGAATCGATACCACTGTGAAAGCAGCATGGCGAAGGCAATTGGCAGTATCGTAACGGTTATCTGCCCAAAGAAATGCGGCGATCATAAACGTCCCCAACACCGTGATGAACATATACAGCCGGACTTCCGAAGAATTCCAAAGTCCATCGGGGCGTCGCCGAATCAGAGCTCGATACTGAAGCGTAAAACTGAGACCTGATATCCACATAAACGCAAGGATGACCATCTCGATGTATAAACTTCCGAACGAGGCAATAGAGGAGTTTTTGGTCGAAAAACCTCCTGTCGCGATCGTAGCCATGGAGTGATTGATGGCGTCGAATAAACTCATTGCGGGCACTAAGAAAACGACTTGGACTGCGGTGATTCCCACATAAAGCAGCCACAGCCGTTTAGCTGTGGCGGTAATTCGAGGGGCTAGTTTATCTGCTTGGACTCCAGTGGACTCTGCAGAGAACAGCTGCATCCCTCCAACCGCAAGTTCGGGGAGAATGGCTACGCTTAGAACGATGATACCCATGCCGCCGACCCAGTGAGAAAAAGACCTCATAAACAGGATCGACTTTGGCAGGGCTTCGATGTCAGAAATTACGCTCGCGCCGGTAGTTGTAAAGCCCGACATCGATTCGAAAAATGCATCGGCGAACGCGGGGAAGTAACCCGAGAGGAAGAAAGCAACCGCTGTGAAAGTGACAAGGACAAGCCACCCGAGGGAGACAGCTATGAGTCCTTCTCGACGGCGAAGAGAGTGGGCTTGAGTCCTCGATGAAACCGAGAAACGGGAAAGAATGAAAGCTATTGCGGTGCCTATACCGACGGATACTAACCACGCAGCACGAACGCGGTATTCCTCGTACGAACCCCATGAAAGTAGCAGCGACGGCGTCATCGCGAATACAGCTAGCCAGGCTAGACGTGAAACCAAACGTAGAATGACACCGATACGCATGGCTGCTACCTAAACATCTTCTCGGCTGCCGCTACCGCGTTGGACTCCACAACCACCAATACTCTGTCTCCTGGCCGAAGGATGGCTTCGCCGGAGGCTATTTGCACTTTGTCATCCCGAATAATGGCGCCAATGAGCATGCCCTCAGGGAATTCTATTTGGCAGAGCGGCGTTTCGACGATGCTTGTTTTTGCGGACTCTCTGGTGATTTCAATCTCCAAGATCTCTCCACGGTTGTCCCCGAGCATAATGGTGTCTTCAACTTGCCCATGACGCACTAGTTGAAGGATGTCGTTGGCCAAAGCCCTCTTTGGAGAGACTAAGGCGTCAATTCCAGCAGCATTCGCTATCGGCGCATAAGCTAGCTCACCGGCCCGAACTACGACCTTTTTTGCATTGAGGTGTTTCGCAAACAATCCAGTCAACAAGGCCTCATTGTCATCTTCCAATAGGACCACCACCGCATCGGCGGTTTCTTGCAGCTGCTCTTTCAAAAAAGCGGTGTCTGTTCCGTCGCCCTGAAGCACGATAGAGCGCGCTAATTTTTGCGAAACATATTTGGCCCGCTCGTGATCTATCTCAATAACTGTCGGGTAAATACGTCTGTCTTCTAAAGTTTGAGCGACGTGGAGGCCGATGGTGCCGCAACCAATAATGAGAACGTGTTTAACTTTGTGCCAAGGTTTGCCCGTCAGAATGAGGACCTCGTCTACATTATCTGGAGTAGTAATAATGTCTGTTCGCTGGTTTGGCCTAATGACGTCGTGGCCCCTTGGGATTCTCACTTCTTCGCCGTCGTAAATAGCGGCGATAAGTGATGGGGATGGCAGCTCGGAACCTATCGCTGCCAGTGGTTCATTGACCAGGGGTGAGTCTTCACTAAGGAATAGTTCGAGTAGTGCGAGTCGGCCCCCCGCTAAATCTCTTCGTTCCCCGCTTCCTTCAAATTCTAGAAGCGATACAATGTTATCTGCGACGGCCTGCTCTGGGCTAACCAAAAGGTCAATGCCCATGTCGTCCGTAGATAAAGAGGACTTTCCTAGAATGTAGTTGGCGTCTCGGACGCGTGCGATGGTCCGTTTGGCGCCAAACTTCTTGGCTGCCATGCAAGCAATGAAATTGACCTCGTCGACTTGGGTAACCGCAATGAAAAGTTCCGCTTTGGCGACACCGGCTCGAGAGAGAACATCTTTGTTTACGCCACTCCCGTGAATCACTAACGCGTCGAGGGAATCATCGAGTTGTCGCGCTAATTTTTCATCGTGTTCTATGACGGATACGTCATGAGTTTCTTCGATCAAGATCTTGGCGAGGTAGCGGCCTACCTCTCCGGCGCCCACAATGATGACGTGCACAGTGTGTTGAGAATCACGTCCGGACCCCCTTGTCGGCAAATCTTCTGGGTGTTTCCGGGGTCTAAAGGGGTAGGTACGTGGTTTTATCGGGGAGGTTGGGTAAATAGTGGGGTGTTTTGTTTATATAAATTCAATATGTTGTCGTAATCTTGCGACGGGGCCGAAACTTGCCCAAACTATGGATATCAATGCGTAAGCAGGGCGGCGTGCTTCTACTCGCGGTATTCGCGGCAACATTGACCTTTTCACCGAGGTTCGTGGACGCCCAGGAGCGCCGACGCGTGGTTCTCATGGACTTCGACGGAACTCGCAGCGGAAGCCTCCGGCGCTCTGTTCGAAAACTCATCGAGCGAAATCATTCGGTCTTGCCGGGCAGCGCATACGAAAAAATTTCCCGCCGCCGACGTCTCACCAAGATCAATCCTGCGAATATCCGAAGGGTATGTCGCGACATGGGCTGCGATGCTGTGATTACGGGCGAATTGCGGCGCGAAGGCGGCGGCTACGTTTTCGTCTTAAAAGTGCGTGAGGCAATTGGAGGTCAGGTTTCTAAGCGGATAGCCATGCGGTTGCGAAGAGCGAGGATAAGCCGGAAGCTCCAAGTTGGTCTCAAACGTCGGCTTTTAGATGCGATCGACAATCTCGAATCCGTTGGTGTCCAAGAGCCAAGTGTTGGGAATGACCGCCTAGACAGGCGCAGCGATCGGGATTTTCGCGACGACTCAGAGGACGATTCGATTCGCCGGCGCGAAGAAGAAATCGCAGCCCGTCGTGCCAAACGCGATGCCGCAAAGACAAAAGGCAATCGGTCGCGAGATGACTTCCGAGAACG
>CAYPIX010000129.1:0-9232 GCA_964410875.1 uncultured Kofleriaceae bacterium | reverse complement strand
ATTTCAGACAAAAACGTAGTCTCTATACAGCGGCCCGTCCCTTCTTGTTGTCCCATGGAAACTTCAATACCGTGTCTCGTCGGCCCATATTGTCGAATAGCGAAATTGTTTTCCTGGGGCCGGGCAAGAAGATGGTTTCCTTTGCTCTTCTGGATGGCAAACTCTCCAGGCTTAAAGGCCACCGCAAGTCCGTCACTTTCGCCGCCTTCTCGCCCAATGGGCAGACCCTGGTAACCGCAGACCATAAGCATGTGCTGGTGAGGGAGCGCGGAGCCAATGGTTTCAATACGCCTATAGTCGATGCCTAGCGAGCCCCGCCTCTTTGCTTCCGAGCACTTGGGGTAGGAAGAAGTCACAGAAGCGTCACGCAGGAGCGTCCTTGGCTGAGGCAGGATGCTCGTGTGAGGTTAGGGCTCGCCGTATTCATTTTGTTTTCCCAAGGGTGCTGTTCGTACCAGGGCGGGGATTCGGCACGTGAGACAGCTCTTCGCTCCGTACTGATTGAGGAGAATCGCGACATCATGTATCGGGAAGCCGATCTTGTACGCGGCAAATTCGCCAAGATGTCGTCTGGTTTGTACCCCTACTTTCGAGGGACGTATGGTGTTTTTCTTTTTGACCAAAGCGTAGGCACCCTTGCTTTCAAGAGCGATTTCGGTAGTGCTGACTCATCTCTGGTCCAGATCGTTGGTGATCCTCACCCCGAAAATATTGGTTCGTACCGTGACGGTTCCGGAACGATCGTGGTGGAAATCAACGACTTTGATGCGGCAACATTCGGGCCCTACTACCAAGATGTACGGAGATTGGCTCTTGGGTTTTACACATTGGCAAGAGTAGCGAATATCCCACAGGCGGAAGCCGCCGAGTTGGGCGCAATTATTGCCGGCAGTTATCGCGAACGGATTTTTTCAGGAGAAGGCCAGGGACTACCAGACCAGGCTGGTGGGAAAATGATTGTCGATCTGATTGAAGATGCTGTGGAGGACGGCGGAGAGCGAAAACAATTAAGCAAGAACACGAAAATTAATCCGAACGGTGAAAGAGAAATGCTTTTCTCTGCGGCAGAATTTGCGGAGGAAGGCTTCATTGACAAGGAACTCGCGGGTTTGACTCCTGATGAACATGAAATGGTGTCCAAACTGGTTGTCCGATACGCGACCACTACCCGTGAGAGAAACAGGAGACATTAAGGAGTACACCCCAAAGGGAATCTCCAGAAGAATTGGCGCGGGTGTCTCGAGTTATGCTCTTCGTCGTTTTTACGTCTTACTTGAAGGCCAAAGTATGGCCGTGGACGACGATATCCTCTTGGAAGTTCGAGAAGTCCGCGATCCGCCGCAGCATGATCCACGACGAGTGCTGTTTCCGTCGCGACCAGCTCTCTCCAATGGAGAGCGGGCTGTTCTAATGCAGAGAAGGGCGCACAAGTCTCCGGTAAGTGATATCCACGCCGGTTGGGCCACGTTAGGAGGCAACTCTTTTAAGGTTCGAGAACGAACAGGTTACCAAGATGGACTTGATGCCGCGAAGATTGCCAAGAAACTGAAAGATGGGGCTTTTAACATGTCCGACCTGCGTACAGTGGCGTCCTACTCGGCAGCACTTCTAGCGGATTCGCATACTCGTGCGCCAACCGCGACAAATAAAGAGAGCCGAAGAACGATACAGGTTGCATTGGGGGATGACGACGTCGGCTTTGCAGAGGAAACCAAGAGTTTTGTCCGGACCTACGGCGCGCAACTAGAAAAAGACTACGAGTATTTCTCTTCGCTTCTCAGAAACTCCGGACCGCTATTGGGTGCACGCCAAAAATGAGAAGACTAATACTCACGTTTTTCTCTTTTTTTCTTATTCGAACGGCTGGGGCCCAACCGCTTCCACAAGAGTTTTCCATCTTGCCGCCGGCTGAGGCGCCGAGCCTTCGGCTTGAAAGTCAGGTTTTTAGTTCTTACAGCTACATTAATAGCGAGGGCTCGTCCTTTAACGAGTTCGACCTAACTCGTGCGGAATTGGGAGCTTGGTTGTTTCCCAAGAGTGCTTTCGGTGGCGAACTTCGATTGGAAGCAATTCGCTCGGCGGGGCGTGAAAGTGTGATGGGAATCGACAGAGATTCTTTGGTCGTTCGAGTTAAACGCGCTTGGGCGTTCGCTAGGGTTTCAACGAAGAGGGTAGACGTAGAAGGTCGTTTAGGATTGATTCCCGACCCTTGGATAGAAACTATCGAGTCCGTCTACGATTTTCGAGGGATCGCTCAGACTCTTGGGCAGCGCGCTGGCTTTTTTGATACCAGCGACCTAGGTGTGGGCCTACTTCTTCAGGCTTTTGAACAGAGGCTTATCGTGAGTGCCGCTATTCAGAACGGCGAGGGCCGAAATCAGATTGAACAGAACAACGACAAGAACATCACTCTGGTTGCTAAGTACCGAGGGTTTCGCTTTGGCACTCTGGGGGGACAAGGAACTGTCCACTTGGTTGCAGGAGGGCGACTGGGCTCTGTTGGAGCGGCTGGCGGAAGAACTCACAGAATGATGGGAGCGTTGACTGTCAACCACCCAACGTATAGCGCAGGCTTAGAGTATGTGAGGGCATTGGGAACCGAGATAGAGCCTGCGCGTACTTCCAATTCGTTGGGAGCTTGGTTGAGCGGATATTCTTCGCCTTACCGAACAGGCGTGGTTTTGCGCGGTGATTTCATCGATCAAACGGAAGGTCGCGGAGGTGATTTAGAGACGCAAATTACCGGGGGGCTCTACACCGATTTAGTTAACGTTGTTCCTTCACGGAGAGTCCGCCTGTACGTCGTTTCACGCTGGGACAAATTCGGTACGAATGCGGCACCATCGCCTGGAGTCCCAGAGTCCGCAGATTCTCTTCAATTTCTGGCTTTGTTATCGCTTCATGGTCAGGCTGTCGTCGGGCAGAAGTGAAGGGAGCTGACTTTTACATTTGTCTGCTACCCCAAGAGTAACCGACCAGAAATACGACAGTTTTTACGTGAATGTTTGGTTACTCCAGCCTGCTAGGGGCCCGTAATCACTGTTGGCGTAATGCATGCAAATCTTTAGGTACCTAGTGTCTTGTGGTACCGAAATTTGGCGTCTACGCCGGCTACTTGGGGTTTTTGCAGTTTGCGTAGGGATGTTTGCAACGTCCTACAGCGCAGAGGCTTCTACGCTCGTTCATCTCGACCCGACTGGAGTCGATAACTTCGTTTCCGGGTTCGCAGGAAACCGGCGTCAATGGCGAAAAATGGAGAGTTGCGTCGCCGAAAAATTCGGGACGTTCGACATGGAGTTTGTGGTTCGTCCACCGGCCAATCAGGAGTACATCTCGATTCGTTTCGGTGGTGGTCGCTCACAAGCGTTAATGGCTACGGTAAATGGAAAAGCGAACCAGGCAGGGCAGGAGCTTGCGGACGATATGGCAATTGTTTTCTCCGACGCACTCGACAACTCGCCACAAGACGTCTGTCATGCGGTTGTTCGACAAATTGACAACGCCCTTGCTCGTCGGCTTGAGCAGCGTTTTCGACGTACGAAAAGAAACGGGCCGGTTATCAAAATTCTCGCTCGAGAGAGTGTGCGGCTCGGCCAAGGCGTTCGCGTTCGAGTTACCGTTCGAGCGTCTGCGCCAAGTGGCATTCGGGACCTCTACCTAATTTGGAGAGGAGCTGGCCAGGAGCAGCGTTTTAACTGCGATGCGATACCAGCCGGGGTGCCCGTTAGCTGTAGCGCTGAGGGGCGTTATTTCGTCTTCGATGTTGATTCAGCAGAGGGACACCGCGAGGTTGCGGTTTGGGCAACCGACAATAACGGAAATCACACAGTCTCCCAGCGGGAATACTTTGAGTTGCGAGAATCCAGCAAACAAGAACGTCTGCTGGAACTCACGAACTTTTTAGAATAGCGCTACTTACCTTCGCGGTATAGATAGTCGCTGTCGGAAGCTACGTCGTGACACGCGATACACGCGCTCATCTTTCCTTGCGCGAGTGCGGTTGTGCCATTGGCTTGGAAAACGCCGTAGTACCAATCGCCATTCTCTGCGTCATAGCCCGGATCTCGTTTGGACATTGTTGTGAGCTTGTCTACTGTGGTTCCGTCCTGCGCTTTATATTGCGCTTTAACAACGCGTGTTCCTACAGGGGCAGCAGCGCCACTCTTGTACCCTTCAAGAAACGCTGGCTCGACGTAAACGTCTACCCAAGCGTTTCCGTGGGTCTTGGACTGAAATCGTGCCGAGTTAACTTTGGCCCAGCCTTCCCAGCCTGCGAACTCAACTTCGGCGTTACCGGCGACTTTTGCAATCGCTCCACAAGGGTTTAGTCCGCTGCAGGGGTTACATGGGTTGATTGCACATGGGTTGGCTACCGATGGCGTATTGCCGCCGCAGGCAGTCAACGCAACTAGGCCTGTGACGAAAACTACTGATTTGATGGTGTTAGCTAATTTCTTCATCGCGCACTACCACATCACATCTGGGGCTCCTTTGGCTATCAGAGTCGGTGAAAATGATGCTAGTGCGGCATTTTGCGCAAGTTTCAACCCCACGAGGGGGGCCACGGAGTTACTCCTGAACTTTGCTCGACGTGTGATCGTGAATAATTCGCCAACTCCCGTCCTGTCGTTCAAGAACAAGAGAAAAGACCCCACTCGCGCCATCCGCTTCACCACCGGTTAGGGACCAATGGCCAAGGATGACCGCTGCTCTGTTTCCAACAAGTCGAGTTTCGTCCAGAGAGAATGCAAGCGTCCCCATCGTTTGTGGGTTATCGCCGTACCGGATTTTGTACTTTTCTAAGGTCTCTTTCCAGCCGCGCCGGATAACGGCGCCGGAGGTAAAGACGAGTTTTTCACTTTTCTCGTAGCCATTCATGAAGGCATGAATGTCGCCCGCGTTCCACGCTGCTTCTTGAGCTCTAAGAACATTGTGAATTTGTTCTACGTTGCGTGGTTGAAGTTGTTTGGTTGCTCCACAACCCAAGGAAGTGACAAAGAACAAACTTGGCAGTAGTTTAAAAATCAACGTTTCTTGTATCGCTTTGCGAATGGCCTGTTAAGAGTGATCCCAGCATGATTCGAACATGCGGCCTACGGTTTAGGAAACCGTCGCTCTATCCAACTGAGCTATGGGACCAGAGCGACCAAGTGTCGCCGCGCCGAATGTGCACGGGAATTTGCTCGTAGGCAAGTCATGCTCACGAGAAGGAGGGCGTTTTTTGCCAGTGGAGATTGCTCGCAAGGCCAGTGACCACTCTCCTGAATTCGGTGATGTTCTCGAGCAAATTCTTGATGATTATTGGGGTGTTATGCTGGGCATGCGGATTGCTGATGTAAAGCGATTATGGTCAGAACCTCGCTAATTGCTTTTGCCTTTCTTCTCTCTTTCGGCCCAACTCAAAATGCAATGGCGGGTGGCCGCTCTCCACACGCACTCAATCCTGCCAACATGCAGCAGAGGTGGAGAAACGCGACCGGAAATAGAAGTGTAAGCGCTTCAAGACAATGGTACCGACAACAACAGGCGTCCCGATCTGTACCAGCGAGTAGCAAACCAGCGACTTCTTCCAAGCCAAAGTCAAAGCCGGCGCCAAAGCTGGCGAAAAACCGCTTGGCGAGTCTCAAAAGGAAGAACACCCTTGAGTTGGTAGATGGGCTCAAGGCGGCTTCTAAAAAGCTGCCGCCAGGTGTTGCATCGAATATTCGAGTAGCGGCGACCGCGTTGAGCCAAGCAGATTTTGCTAGGACGGGAAATAGAGCCGATAAACGCAAGCAGTCAAATGCGTGGAAGAGGCTAGTTTTGGCGAGCTATCTGGTTGAAAAAATCTCGCTCGAAGGGTTTTTAGGGGGCAACGAGGAGAGTGAAGCCACCTATGAGAGCCTCCGAGAGTTTTTGAGTAATTCAAGCTCCCTTCGTGAAGGTTTGAGCCAGTTAAGTAAGTCTCTCGAAAAGCACTGGAAGGCCAATGGCCAAGCCTCTTTTGAGGCTTGGATGGGGCTCGAAATCAAAAAAGACCGAGCCGTTCGCCAGGCCGACTAGAGTTCGAAGAGTCTAGATTTCAGTTCATGCTCTTTGTGGTCGAGGTTTGGCGCAGTCTGAGTACACTGCCAGCCCCATGGAAAAACGCGCCCTCCTGCCACTTCTCATTTTCGCAGCCTGCGGTGGACAGGAAACTTCTAGGCAAAATGTCCCACAGTCGCAACAAGGAAACCCTGTTTCCGAGCGAAGCGGACCGGTAGTCATTTCCGTTGTGGGCACCAATGACCTTCACGGGCACATAGAGGCTCTTCCACTCCTGGGAGGTTATCTCAATCTCATTAGACACGATCGCGCCAAAGATGGCGGAGTTGTTCTTTTGGACGGCGGTGATTTATTTCAAGGAACTCTCGAGTCGAATTCCAATGAGGGTGAGGCAGTAATTGCCGCGTATAATGCCCTTGGATATACAGCCGCCGCTATCGGCAATCACGAGTTCGATTTTGGACCTCTCGGACCTAAGGCCGTTGCAACGGAGGCGAGCGAGGATCCTCGGGGAGCGTTAAAAGCGAGGGCAGTCCAATCAAAATTTCCATTTCTGTCGGTCAATACCGTGGATTCCAGAAGCGGGGCGCCAGTAAATTGGCCAAACGTTAAACCGAGTATGATGACTGAAATTGCCGGCTTGAAAGTCGGCATCATTGGTGGGACCACTGAAAGCACACCACAAACCACCATTTCGAAAAATGTTGAAGGTTTGGAGTTTCCGTCTTTGGTCGAGACCATCAAAAAAGAGGCGTTTATGCTTCGCAACCGTGGAGCGGAGATCATTCTCGTTACGATTCATGCCGGGGGTAAGTGTCGTTCTTTCGACGATCCTAAGGATGTTTCGTCGTGTGAGGGTGGAGAAGCCTTTCCTTTGGCAGAGGCGCTTCCAAAAGGGCTTGTTCAGGTCATCGTGGCTGGTCATTCCCACGCAGGGATTTCCCACTTGGTGAATGGTGTAGCCATAATTGAGTCGTTTTCGCGGGGAGCAGCTTTTGGGCGAGTTGATCTGACTGTTGACCCGAACTCTGAGCAGCCTATCCAAACCAAAATATTTCGGCCGCAAAATTTATGTGAAAGAGGGAAACCTCCCTGTGAAGCTCCAAGATACTTCGATTCTCAAGTAGTTGTGGATGAAAAGCTCGCGAAGGTAATCGAACCATATCAAGACCAGGCGAAGTCTTTGCGGGATCGAAAAACCGGGCTATCAACGAAGACCAAATTTCGAAAGGCTTACGATAAAGAGTCGCCCCTTGGAAATCTAGTCGCGGACCTAATGCTGGAGGCTAGGCCGAAAGGTGATGTAGCCATGACAAACGGTGGAGGGTTGCGGGCTGATTTACCGATGGGCCCAATTACCTTTGGTGACCTCTTCGAAGTCCTTCCATTCGATAACCGGTTTGCTACCGTCGCAATGACCGGCAAAGACTTGAAGAACCTAATCGCATCGAATCTCCAGCGAAGGCGGGGAATTATGTCGTTCTCTGGTATCGAGGCTCTAGCGAAATGTAAAAAGAAGAAGCTCGACGTGACTCTGTTTTCTACTAAGTCGAAACGACGTCGAATTAAAGATGGGACCAAGTTACTGCTAGTCACGTCAGACTTTCTTGCTTGGGGCGGAGATGGAGCTATTGGCCGTCTTTCACTCGCGGATGACGCGGTGACGATCGAAGACGGTGCTCCAATTCGAGATGTGATTGACAAGATGCTTGCGGCATCTCCTCGCTCGGTTTCGCCGAACCAATTTGCGCCCCCCAACAAACGGGCGAGGCTGCAATATCCACAAACACGGCCAGTTAACTGTAAGTAAATTCAGCTGGTTATATCTACGCACAATGTTGTTCACAACTGCTACAGTACTGTTGGAAACATGTGGATTGGGCGGCTATACGAACGAGTTAAACGCGTTCGCAAAGGGCCACGGAGGTCGCAAGGCATCCGGGTTCGCCGAGTCCTATGTAGAGAAGCCGCTTACGACTCAACTCGCGTATTTTTGGAAGCTCTCCTGTCTGAATTTCGAAATGGCGAGACGCTTACTCGGGAATCGTCGCGCGAGCTCGCAACTCAACTGCGGGGAAAATATTCGGGAGCAGGGCCAGAGGCAGATCTGCGATGGTTTTGGAAGAACCTTTTCAGGAAAACCGGAAGCCCTTTGGCGGCTGCATGTCATGCAGAAGCACTGCTCGAAGTGGGCTCCGATAGGGAAGCGATGGCTGGCTTCGTGTCGGCCTTTCATCGCGATCCTTCTCTCATTTTTGAATTCGAAGATCTCCGCGGTTTGGCAGATTCGCTTGGGCGCGATTGGCTACTTGAATACAAGCTGGTTTTTCTCCACGCGGCACTTAACGAGTTTGATGGGGCAGGGCATGACGTTCGGGAGATGTATTCTGAGCTCCTCGATGAGTATTCGACCGACGCTTCAGCAGTGGATCGAATTCGCTTTGTCGGAAAAGAAATCGACGCTGCGGTTGAGGCCGGGCGCCTTCCTCGTGCGATTGTTCGGCGCGGTGAAACTCGCTCCCACCACCAGTAAACTAACCACCGTTAGAATGTCAGGAGAGACACTTTGAGTCTTGTTGTTCTTGAAGACGTCGGTTTGGATTTTGGCGCTCGGAGTATTTTTGACGGCGCATCGTTTAGAATTGCCGCAACTGACCGTATCGGGTTGGTAGGGCCTAACGGATCGGGAAAAACTACCCTCCTCCGTATGATTGCTCGAGAGCAGCAGCCCGATCGTGGCGCGTTGCATGAGAGTCGCCATCTTCGTCTTGGCTATTTGCCTCAAGAACTAAACGTCGAATCAGGCAGAACACTCATTAGCTTGGTGCTTTCGAGTGTTCCGGGGCGGGATGAGCTAACGAATGAAATCGGTATCTGTGAAAAGGAGCTTTCGGATCCCGATATAGACGAGGAGACCTTGATAAATTTGGGTGAGCGTGTGGCCGAGCTGCACGAGAAGCTAGAACACTTTGAGCGCTTCTATTCGAAGCACGAAGCCCTAAGGATTCTAGCTGGGCTTGGGTTCGCGCCGGGCGATGAAGAGCGAGATATTGGCGAGTTCAGCGGGGGGTGGAGAATGCGAGGGATTCTCGCGTCTATTCTGTTTCAGCGTCCCGATTTAATGCTTCTTGACGAACCTACAAACCACTTGGACTTGCCTACGGTCTCCTGGTTTAGCAATTTTCTCAAAAATTACACTCAATCATTC
>CAYPIX010000128.1:0-9276 GCA_964410875.1 uncultured Kofleriaceae bacterium | reverse complement strand
AGCGCTTCGGGCGTTCGCCCTACGCTGAGCTGCTGGCGCTTTTAGCGCTTCGGGCGTTCGCCCTACGCTGAGCTGCTGGCGCTTTTAGCGCTTCGGGCTGGTAGTTTACTTGGTGGGGTGTTCTTTGCCTTGGTGGCAGGTGTTGCAAGAGATGGAGTCTTTGAAACCGTCCTTCTTGAGTCGCTTGTTGATGCTCCTTGTCATGCGAATCATTTCTCGCGCCTCTTTCTTCATCTTTGTATCTGTTTCGAAGGCGCTTGTGTCATGGCAACCGTCGCATTTTACCCCTAGAGCTTTCGCGTACGATTTCATGTCGTTCTTCAATACTTTCTTGTCGACGTCACCCGGATAGACCTTAAGATTCTTGTAGCCATTTTCGGCGCGAACAGGGCCTTGGTACAGCGCGAGCGAAACTACGACAAGGCTGAAGGCAAAGAACGTACGAAACATGCTGGCGCGACTGTTCTTGTTTAGAAGATTAGAAAAAGAAATCATTTTGGTTCCTCATTTCCTTTGTGACAAGTATAGCAATTGAGTTCCTTCTTTCCGCCGAAGTATTGCTTGTTCATGTCGCGGGTCATTTTCATCATTTTTCGAGCCATCACTTTGTGTGGGTTCTTATCGGAAGCAAAGTCCTGCACGTCGTGGCAGAAGCGGCAACCTTTGCCAAGCCCTCTTTTGATTTCGCTTCGCATGTACTTCTCGACCTGGGCGGTTGTCCATCTCTTGGGAAGCACCTTCAAGTTGGTCGGCTTTGCGGGCATTTTCTTCTCAGAGCGTTGCGAACCATTTTCCAACTGATCGCTCTCGGTTGCCGGTGGCGGTATCTTTGCGGGGTCCGCTTGGGCTGGCGTTGGAACCTCGGCGGGCGCAGCGGTTGGCTCTTCTGGGTTGGGTTGCGCTTCCATTAGCTTTGGCTTTGGCTCTGGCTCTGGCGGCGCTGTTTCTGTTGATGGTTCCGTTTTACTGCAGCCAATGAATGGCACTAAGGAAAATGTCAACGGCAACGCGGCAAGGAGAGCCAGCTGGTATGCATTGTGTGAGACGAAAATTCGTTTCGCGGTCATGGGCTGATAGGATGCCTTGCGACCTCTGTCATTTTCAAGCCTATGAACGCAGTCAGTATCTTTGCTCGTAAATTGTCTCGCCAATCGCTGGCAAGGGTTCTCTCTATGGATGAGCCACCAAAGGGGCGAACAAGCGTGGTGAGAAAGGAGGTTGAGTCACGTTTTCAGCTCGATCTTGTCGGCTTTTTGAATGCGCTGCGCAAGAAGGAACTAGAGAAGATTGCGCCGAAAATCGACACTCGGGGGTCTGTTGGCAAATTGCGGCACGCTCTTTGGTACTGGGCCGCGCAATATGAAGCGGGTACCGACGAATTTGTAGGTACGACTTGGCAACCGGAGCCGGCTTTGATTGCTGGTCGTCTTGTTAGCGTCGCGCCGCCCAAAGGAGATTTCCCCGATTCAACCGAGTGGCCGCGCGATATACCGCCTGCCTGCACAGCTCCAGAATATTCTGGAGAGCCTGATACACAAGAAGAGCTATTGGAGCGAGCTAGCACTTTGGTCGGCGTTGAGCTCTCCGTTTCGAGTAAAATCCGCCCGGGCGATAAGGGCGCACACGGAAACCGAGTGGCGAGCTTACTTGGCTTGACCGAAGGCTGTGTTCCGGAGCCGGATTGGCGTGGTGAGATTGAAGTAAAGACTCTTCCGGTTCTGCGTGACGGAAACGGTTTCTGGAGGGTGAAAGAAGACCCTGCAATTTCAACGGAAGGTGTTCGCCCGTTGGCCAAGTTACAAAAAGTCCTCTGGGTAGCTCGAGTTGCCAATGACGAGTCCCCCGTTCTTTCCTGGTACTACCAAGAAAGTGATGGTTGCTTGGAGGAGCTCTACGCGAAATACCTTCATCAGCGCCCAAAAGGACCAAAGGGAACATCGCGAAAAGGTTGGTACCTACAAAAACGTTTTTTCGCCGAGTCTGGTTTTTTGCGAACTCTGAACGGATAACGTGGAGGTAAAAAATTCTATTAGGCTTGTGGGTGTTCCCGGCACGAATAAAGTAATGGAGGGCGAAGCCAATCGCATTGGTCCTAGACTCGGTATTGGCAGGCCACCCAAACCTGTAAAAGCGGGAACTGGAGCGCTTGTATTTCCCTACGACCCCGATCTCGCGAGGGCGTTGGTTTGGTATCACCGTACGTCTTCGAGGATTCTTTTTGATCTCTATGAAACTCAAACCAATACGCTGGACGAGCTATACGATGAACTGAAAGCTGAGATAGCAAAGGAGACGAGACCTTGGTTGAAAAGCTCTTCGTTTTCTATACGAGCCCGAAACCTACAAGGCTTTTCTGCTGGTGCTGGCCAAATTGTTGGTGCAGTAAAAAACGCGTTAATTGATGGCGCCAAGGAGGCCGGAGCGACGTTGCGTTTGGAGGTAGACAATCCTGACCTTCATTTTGCACTACGTCTTCATGATGATTCTTTAACTCTCTCGCTTGACCTTTCAGGTGGAGGTCGACATTTGCGGCACTATCGGTTGGATTCCGGGGAAGCACCTATGCGGGAAAACCTTGCAAGCGTCCTGGTAATGTTGACCCGTTGGAACGCCAAAACTGAGGCGCTTGTTGATCCTATGGCAGGGTCGGCAACTATTGCTATTGAAGGTGCGCTTATGGCCCGCGGAGCTCCTCTTTGGCGGGATTCAGGCTCCCTTGCAGTAAACGTCGTACCAGAATTGTCGGAGGTAGCGACCGAGGAGCTCTTTGCAGATACCACGCCCGCGATTTGGACTAGTGAGCTTCATGCGCGTAGAGCCAGCGGTGCACGGCAGAACGTCGAAGCCGCTGGAGCATCAGATAGAGTAGAGGTAAAACAAGGCGACTTTCGGCAGTTAGATCCAGCGCACATCATCGCCGGCCTTCGTGGTCGAGGGTGGTCGGGTACGACTGGGGTTATTCTTTGTAACCCTCCCTATGGGCAACGACTGGAGGTTCCCATTGAGCTCTACCGCGAGCTTGGAGAATGGTGTAGAGAGTTTGCTGGTTGGCGAGTCGGAGTACTTGTCGCGAATCACGAGTTTGAACAGGCATTTGGAATACGCGCGCGAGTCAAGAAGCCTCTACGCAATGGCAATCAGCCGTCACAGTTCATGCTTTTTGATATCTAGAGTCGTGGTAGTTTTCAAAGCATGAAAGTTCTTTGGGCCGTTCTTTGCGCAATTTTTTGTTTGGCCGGCTGTGATCTGTTTGATTTAGAAGAGGTACCCATACAGCCTCGAGACGAATCGGGTCGCCTGGCGCCCGACGAGCCCGGGTTGTTAAACCGTTTCGGAACTGCCGTCGCAGTTAGCCAACAGATGTTGGCGGTCGGAACGCCGGGGTTCGATATTCCTGTACAAGAAGGGGAGGCTGCATTAACCGGTGCAGGGGCTGTTCTCATTTTCCAGCGCAGCGGCAACGGTTTCGTACAACAGCAGGTTGTGTTTTCACCTACCCCTAAAGCTGGCGACGCTTTTGGGGCCTCCGTTTCGTTGAATGGAGACATCCTTGTTGTCGGCTCTCCGGGCGAGGACGGAGATGGCGACCAAGCGGGCGCAGTCTACGTTTTCACTTTGGAAAACGGCCAGTATGTTCCTCTTGAATAAGATCGAGCCTTAGCCAGGAGTGGTCATATCTTCTGGTTTGACCGCTTTGTCGAAGTCTTCGCCCGTCATCACTTTCATTTTGATTGCAGCCTCACGCAACGTGGTGCCTTCTTTATGTGCCGTCTTGGCAACAGAGGCTGCCGTGTCGTACCCGATTACTGGAGAAAGTGCGGTTACCAACATCAACGAGCTTTTCAGCAACGTATCTGTTCGCTCTCGGTTTACTTCTAAGCCAGCAATGCATTTGCTATCAAATGTTCCACAGGCGTCAGCGAGTAGTTTCGTTGATTGCAGTAGCGTGTAGATCATGACCGGTTTGTAGACGTTAAGCTCAAAATTACCTTGAGAGCCTGCCAATGAGATCGTTGTGTCGTTGCCAATGACCCTGGCGCAGACCATGGTCATTGCTTCGCACTGGGTTGGATTGACTTTCCCAGGCATGATAGAGCTGCCTGGCTCATTGGCTGGCAGCGAAAGCTCGCCAATTCCACAGCGGGGACCGGAGCCAAGCCAACGAATATCGTTAGCGATTTTCATGAGGGAGCAAGCAAGGACTTTAAGTGCAGCACCGGCCTCTACGATGCCGTCATGTGCAGCGAGAGCTTCAAATTTATTCGGCGCGCTTTTGAAGGGGAGGTCGGTTAGAGCACTAATCTCCGCCGCCATTTTTTCCGCGAAGCCGACAGGGGCGTTGAGACCTGTTCCAACGGCAGTTCCGCCAATGGCAAGCTCGGAAAGGTGGCTAAGGCTATTTCGAATGGTTCGATTTGCGTGCTCGAGCTGAGACACATACCCGGAAAACTCTTGGCCAAAGGTCAATGGCGTTGCATCCATTAAGTGCGTGCGACCAATCTTCACAATGTCTTTGAATTCGGAAGCCTTTTTCGAAAACGTTTTGGTTAGAGCTTCTAAAGCGGGCAAAAGATCATGCGAGATCATCTTTACCGCTGCGATCGACATGGCGGTAGGGAACGTGTCGTTCGACGACTGAGACATGTTTACGTGGTCATTGGGATGTACCGGATCTTTGCTACCTACTTTTCCTCCAAGCATCTCGGTAGCCCGGTTAGAGATCACTTCGTTCACGTTCATATTGGTCTGAGTGCCACTGCCGGTCTGCCAGACAGCTAATGGGAAGTGATCATCTAGTTTTCCTGCAATGACCTCGTCGGCAGCCTGTGTGATGGCTTCGGCCAGCTTCGAGTCGAGATTGCCAAAGCTCTTGCTTACATGGGCGGCTGCCTTCTTTAGGGTTGCCATCGCACGAACGACTTCCATAGGCATGCGCTCCCAACCTATAGGGAAGTTTTCTAGTGAGCGCTGGGTTTGAGCACCCCAGTACCTGCTGCTCTCCACATTGATGGCACCTATACTATCTGTTTCCGTCCGGGTATCTCCCATTCGGCTATATTGCGAAAGACAAGCACTTATGACAACAGGGCATTTCGACTGTCAGAGGCGTCCGGTATTCTATGAATGGCTATCATGGAAAATCCCCAGAGAGTTTTGGTGTTTGACGTAGAAACCACTGGCACTGACAAGCGGTCGGACCAGGTGATTGAGCTCTGTGTGCAACATGGAGTCGATGCCGGCTCGAAGAGCCAGGTGTGGCGCCTAAAGCCCTCTATTGCGATTTCCCCAGGAGCCCAGGCGGTACACGGGATTTCTATGGAAGATGTGGCGGACTGTCCTCGTTTCGCTGATTTGGCCGACGAGATAAGAGCCATCTTCGAGGCTGCCGATGTTTGGGTTGGCTACAATGTCGCGTTTGATATTGAAATGCTCCAGGCTGAGTTTCGCCGCAACCGGATGCCGGAACTTTCTCAGCAAGACAAAGTGGTTGTTGATGCATTTCGTCTTTGGCAGCGGTGTGAACCACGATCGCTCCAAGACGCCCATCGCCGCTTTGTTGGCGGCGAGTTCGAAGCAGCCCACAGTGCTTCTGCAGACGTTGCTGCAACGGGAAATGTGCTCGTCGGTATGGTTCGCGATTTCGGTCTTAGTTCAAACTGGCAGGAGGTCGCTGATATCTGCGAACCGGCGCGGAAAACATGGGTTGGTCCTAGCCACCACATTCAGTGGAACCGTGAAGGGCAAGCGGTCATCGCATTCGGGAAGCACACGGGGGCTGTTGTTATAGAACTTGCTAAAGGTGCAGACTCCGGATACTTGCGCTGGATCATGCAGAAAGATTTTCCCGCCCACGTTCGCGATATTTGTGCAAAGGCGCTTGAAGACACGGCAGAGCAATTTGCCGAGTGGCTTAAAATGACTTTCGCAGGTGGTTCGTCTAGCGATTCGGTTGCTGCAGAAACCCTAGCTGTCGCGAGCTGAGCGAGTTTAGTTGGGGGTCGTGAGACGTGACAAGCTCCTAGAGGAGTAGGGCGATCTTCGGGCTTGTTTCCGGAGTTGATTGGAGCTGGTTCTGTACCGCTTTGTTTGGAAGTTGTCGGGAAGGAGTCTTTGTCTTTGCAGGACAGAAGCACCAACGGTAGTAGGAGATATCAACCGGTTGGAGTTTCACCATTTCGCTCTTCCTAGCGGAGTCCACGATCGAGACGTAGTCGATAAGGCAGGATTTGTCTTGGGCTAACTGAGGGGTAACGCGGTGGGAATGGGCAGTCGCTCCCATAGCTTATTGGCAGTTCCTTCCATAGGATCGTTTGGTCGTTGGGCTGTGGGGATGGGATCCCTGACTTTCAAGATGTCGATGCGAACGGTGACGGGTATGATGACAATCTTGGTATAACTGGAGGGCAAGCCTGCTCCGCAGGTGGCCGTGGTTCTTATGGTATTTTGTTTTGGTTAATTATTGGGTTGATAGGAATAGGTTGGAGACGAAAATTGGGACTAAGTAAAAAATATAAGCATGTTGGAATCGCCCTTGGACTGCTGGTGGTTTTTTGCGCGGCGCCAGCGTTCGCGCAACAGACCGATTTCACAGTTGAACGGTTTAGGCTTTCAAGTAACCGTGACGGTATTTTGTCGGTTGAGTCCGCAAACGTACCGGATCACTTCTCTTTCGACGTTGGTCTATGGGTAGGTTACGCGGATGATCCGTTAAACGTTTTTCGAACTACCGGTAACGATAGAGAAAGAGTTGCCAACTTGGTTGATCACCGGTTCTCCGGCGGCTTGGTAGCATCGATTTCGCTGTTCGATCGAGTACAGCTAGGCTTCGAGCTACCCTTGATTCTTAGCCAAGGCCAAACGACTAATGGTATCGCTGGTCCGCCAGCTAGTATCGAAAGCAGATCGCTCGGCGATCTTCGCCTGATGCCAAAGCTTCAAATCCTTAAAGCTGAGGATATGGGAATCGACATGGCCGTTGTGGTTGGTTTTACCCTGCCCACGGCTAGCACGGAGGATTACGCCGGCGACGGTCGTTTCATGTTCCAACCGGAACTTCTTTTCTCGTTGCCAATTACTGACAGGCTTCGTGCAGCATTGAATCTGGGGTACCGCGCTCGACGCAACCAGACCATTATCAACTTGACGGTTCGTAACGAGTTCTTCGGTTCTCTTGGTGCTGCGCTTATGCTCACAAAGAAACTAGAGGCGGATCTGGTGTTTACTGCTGCAACCGCTTCGGACGAGCTCTTTGGCCGATTTAATGAAAACCATGCAGAAGCACGAGCTGGTTTGGCGCTTCATTTGGGAGCAGCTACGATTTTCGCCGCTGGCGGACTTGGAATTGGTGAAGGGTTCGGCACCCCGGACTGGCGTGTACTTGGTGGACTTCGGTTCGCAAAGCGTCCCGGCGGAGCAAAGGATGATCTAGACTCAGATGGCGATGGAATTTTGCTTGCCGTCGACTCTTGTCCGAATGAGCCTGAGAATATCAATCAGTGGGAAGACACGGACGGTTGTCCAGACACGGTACCGGACACTGATGGCGATGGCCTGAACGACCTAGTCGACGCTTGTATAAACGAGCCTGAAGATGTCGATTCGTTCGAAGATGAGAATGGTTGTCCTGATGTCGATAACGATAACGACGGAGTAATGGACGCACAGGATCAGTGTCCTCTGGTTGCGGGTGTGATTCAAAACACTGGTTGTCCGCAAAAAGATTCGGACAATGATGGAGTTCCAGATCACCTCGACAACTGCCCGAACGAAGCAGGGTCTGTTGAAAACTCAGGCTGTACGGTTAAACAGGTTGTGAAGCTTGTTGACGGTAAGCTCGAGCTTCTCGACAAGGTCTACTTCAGAACGAGCAAAGCGAAGATTCGCTCAATTTCGTTCCCGCTGCTTAGAAACGTGGCACAGGTTCTAAACGGACATCCTGAATTAGCGCTTATCCATGTAGAAGGTCACACGGACTCTCGTGGTAACGACAAGAAGAACAAGTCGCTGAGTCAAAGGCGAGCCGACTCTGTTGTGAAGTTCTTGGTCAAAGAGGGCGTCGACGCTTCTCGTCTCAAAGGGATAGGCTTTGGCGAAGAGAAGCCTATCGATACCAACGACACCAAAGACGGTCGCGCAGCGAACCGACGAGTTGAGTTTAATATTCAAGGCGATGCGCCGGGAATAGGAAACAATAACTCAGGTCCAACTGGCGACACCATCGGTAAGTAAAAAACACGCAAATGCATCGAGCCCCGTTCTGCTTGGCAGTACGGGGCTTGATTTTTTGTAGCTTGGCCTGCGCCTAATCGTTTTTAGCGAAGCACGAAGCAAGGTCTCTAATGACGGTTGCTTCAGCCAATGCGTCACTGGAATTGATGCGATCTTGGCTGGTGGCTCCTGTCATGTTTTCCATGTGGCGACGTAAGCGCGAAGCTACTTCTGTCATTTCACTAACGTTGGGCGTCAGCCGCAGGTCACTAGGTTCTCGCTTACCAGAAAGAATAGTCTGCCGGTCCCAGGGGAGCTTTCCGTGGAGCATCTCATAGAGCACGACTGCGCTTGAGTAAACGTCCCATCTTGCATCCACAGGCGCACCCGTTCGCTGTTCGGGGGCCATATAGGCAATGGTGCCGGCAAGCTCCTGCTGTGACTGTTTCTTTTGGGGTTGTCCTGGCAAGTGTGCGGTTCCAAAGTCCGCGAGCATCATTTCCACGTTAGAGGTTTCCGAACTGTTGCGGAATAGCAGGTTCGCGGGCTTTATATCGCGATGGACGATGCCTTTTGTGTGGGCTGCCACCACAGCGGAGAGTGTTTGTACGTGGAGGGTCATGGCCGCCGGTACAGATAGGGAGCCGTTGGTCTGAAGGAGATGTCGGAGCGACCCTCCTACGGCGAGTTCCATCACAATGCGGCGCGACTCTTCTTCAAGATCTAGTATGGCAAGAATGTTTGGGTGGCGAAGTGAGGCGGTGATTCGAGCTTCATGAAAAAAGCGTCGTGTCGCCTTGGCAGCGTCTTTCGCTGCCAGATGAGGATGGAGGAGCTTAATTGCGACCTGCCGTCGGAGGTCCTTGTCCTCGGCAAGGAAGACCGCCGCACTGCCTCCACGACCTAGCTCTCTGACTAAGCGGTACCTAGAGCTACTGTCTCTGTTGAGTTCCGTTCCCGCCATGGTTTGACCTGAATTAGCCGGTGCCGTTTGACCTCGGACAGAACGGAGCGCTTGAACTCGCTTCTGTACGTTTGGGTAGTCGATGTCACGGGCAAGTACCGATT
>CAYPIX010000127.1:8955-9429 GCA_964410875.1 uncultured Kofleriaceae bacterium | reverse complement strand
GTAGCGACGCGCGGAGGCGTAACGGGTAACTCATTCAATATTCGAGCGCCGCTGATCGAAATGACGAAATCGCAAATTATCCAGCGAGGAATAGAACTGGGAATCGATTATAGCCAAACCCATTCCTGTTATGCCCCCGTTGACTCTCGTGCATGCGGACAATGTGATGCTTGTATCCTTCGCGCTAAAGGCTTCAAGGAGGCGGGAATACCCGACCCGACACGATACGTAGAAATTTCTCGATAGCCAATTCCGCACTGGCCTTTGTTTGCGCCTGTAGCACGAGAACTTCTAGGCCTCGCTTTCTCGCTTCGGTTGTTACTTCTTCAACAGCCAACTTTTCATCGCCCGCAGAAATGTATTCGTAGCCCACATTATGCTCTGGATCGAAACCATCGAGCCAAACCGTTTTCGAACCGAGCGAAATCGCTTCATCACGCAAAATACGGAAACCAGCCCTCCGAAAATGGGTAC
>CAYPIX010000127.1:0-8945 GCA_964410875.1 uncultured Kofleriaceae bacterium | reverse complement strand
AATGGGTACCTAAGATGGCTCGAGCTGCTAGCTCGGTCAAAACCTCCCCTCCCCCTTCTTCAACCGTCAAACCCGGTTTTGTGCGCGGCGGTTCTTTGGGCTTTTTCTGCGAGCCGCAGGCTATAGATGTAAGCAAGACAAAACCCGAAATTGCTACACGCGTCACGTTCACAAGAAGCTACCCTACTAGAAGGTAGATCGTATCCCTTTCTATCTCTACACTTCCATCCATGAGGTTTGGCTCATACCTGGTCAAGCGGGGGAAGATTACAGACCGCCAACTGTGGGAAGCTCTTAAATCCCAGGTACTCTACGGCGGGAGACTTGGAACAAATCTCGTTGAAGCAGGGTTCATAGACGTTGACCAACTCGGGCTGGCTCTTGGTGAATTTCACGGGCTTCCAGTCGCCACTAAAGATGATTTCACCCGCGTAGACGCACGTACGATCGCGGCGTTCGCCCCCGACAGGATTGCAGGGTTCCCCATTCAAATTGGCGAAAGAGAAGCCATCATCGCGATGCATGACCCTCGGGATGATCTGCCAATTACCAAAGCAGAGTCCATCCTCGGTGTTTCCCTCTCGGTGCGAGCGGCTCCAGAAATTCGGATTTTCTATTACCTAGAGCAACACTATGGCCACAAACGTGATCCAAAGCGTTTGCGGAAAAACGTTGCCGAGGGCTTTTCGGAAAGAAGGCAAATTCTCAAAACGAGCCGCTCGAGCTCAGCGCGCATTCCAGTTCCCCAATCCAACCCTCCCCGAGACGGAGCCATTCCAATCCCCACCACGGTCGCAATCGAAGATTGTTGTCATGGACTCGACCGTGCAAAGTCGCGAGAGGACATTGCGAAGGCAATCACAACGTTTTGCCCTGGTCGTTTTTCTTATTTCGCCTCCTTCTTAGTGAAGGACGGAATTGCATTTGGTTGGGACGCGTGTATTGGCAACGAACATGTAAGCGAACGAGTAGAGCGGCTAGCACTTCCTTTAGATCAAAGCTCCGCATTTCAAGCTTCCTACGATAGGAAACGCATCTTTATAGGTCCGCCTCCTGCCGCCGGCCGGCCAGTCGAGCGATCAGTTTGGAAAGCCATCGGTTGCCCCGAACCCGCTGGCGATATTTTCACCTTCCCGGTGGTTGTTGAAGACAACGTAGTCCTTCTTCTCTACGGTCACGGATGCCCTAACCCCATCCTTTTCACTCAGGAAGCGGCTGCCTTCTGCGCCCGTATAGAAGAGTCATTCTCTCGTTTACTCGACCGAGCCTGCAAACAAACCTAATGTTTCCAGTCCTTTATGGCAATGTGATGTGGTGGGAATCTTCCTTGGGATTGGCGCGTTGTATTGACAGTGAAAGACGTTCTCTCAGGTGGTGGTTCTAAGTGGAGGCTCGCAGCAGTGGTGCTTACGGTCTACGCAACGACAATTTCATATCTTCACTTTTCTGCTGACAGTTCGGACGAAACCGTCGCCTCGGAAAAGAAGCCAGACAAAGCGGCCAACCGACCGTTTAAGCAGATACGTCGCGCAGTAAAAAACCGCAAAGATATTGAGTTCGATCTCATTGGGAAGCTTCAAAGAGGTGGCAGCGACATTCTTATAATTCAAGTATTGAGGAATTTAGGTGTGGTGGGAGGAGAGCCTGCGGTCGAAGCAATCAAACCGTTCCTTAAGCAAAAGTCTTACGGCGTAAGCAGTGCAGCCATCGCGGCCCTCGGAAAGATTGGTACCGAGAATGCTGTCTCTGTTCTTCTCGAAATTGTGGACGGCAAGCGATCGCACTTAACGTCGAATGCAATCCAAGCTCTCGGTTCTACAGGCTCTCAAGTGGGCAAAGATCGACTCCTAGAACTTGCTCTAAGTCCTGGCTTGCATCGAGCTTCAGCAATCCAGGCCCTTGGTCTTATGGGAGGCGATGGTGTAGTTGCCGCTCTCGAAAAGGCTATAGAAGAGCAGAACGGAAACCTCAGTCCTTCCATCGCTGCAGCCGCTCACACGCTCGGAACAGAAGACGGGAAAGAACTTTTATGGAAACTCGCACACTCTGGTGTACGTCAATCCGTTAACGCTGCGATCGCAGAGATGCCTTTAGACGAGCCTCGCTTCCGCGAATTCATCATGGCGCAAGTATACAGCTCTGATCCCGCACATGTTCAAACCGCACTTCGACGCATGATTGAGTTGGGTGAAGAAGGTACTGAAATCTTATCCGACGTGGCTCTATCGGGAAGTAGACAGAATAAATTAAACGCTATCTATGCCCTTGGAGAAATTGGGACTCCACGATCTATCGAAGTTCTTGGCGAGATTTTCTCGAATGGCGGAGCGACTATGGACGCGGCAGCCACTGCCCTCGCAAGGAGCGAGTCACCAGAGACTCTCGTTTCCCTTGTTGCCAATGCGCCTCGCTCTCGACGCCTTGTTGGCTTACGAAATCTAGTCGGTGCGACTGGAGACGAGGTCGACGTTCTATTTATGGAGTTAGCAGAAAGTAGGTCAAGCCAAGAACGTTTACTCGCACTACAACATTTTGGCTACACGGAGAACCCAATGGCTCAAGAGCTTGCACTGCGCATGGCCAAGCGCGGAGGAACGCAAAGAGATCAGGCCATGTGGATTCTAAGTCAGTCGCCAGGAACATCTGAGGTAGAGACCGCATTATTTGACGCGGCACGACAGCCGGGAAACCGCGGGTGGAGCGCTATCAGTGCGCTTGCAAGCTCACATGGTGGCGACCCGAGGCTGACAGAACTTCTCACAGACAAACTGCACGGTGGTGATACCAACGACGCAATTCAAGCATCCCGGCACCTAGTAGAATCTGGGGCTCCTAGCTCGAAAGAAATTCTCATGGAAGCCCTCCAAGGCGATTCAAAAGCCGGCGTTCGCGCAGCAGCACACGTCATTCTTCAAGTGGACGAAAGCCCTGAAGTCCGAGAATCCCTACTCGAGGTAGCACGCGAAACAAAATCAAAAGACTTAAAGGCGCAAATCGTCGGCTCCCTCTTGGAAGTCGGCGCCGAAGAAGGTCTTTCTCTAGCACGAGAAGCGCTTGAAGGAGATGACGACGACCTTGCAGCATCCGTCCTAAACGGATTCTACTCTGTTCTTGACACCAACGAGGACGCCCAAGAGCTCCTCGCAAGCACAATCGCGAATTCTAAATCCGATCGGGTCAGAGCGTCCGCTATTGATACTCTTACGTACTCGGCAGATCCAAGCGGTTTCACGGAGACGTACGCGGAGATGATGGCTGATCCTTCTGCCTCAGTAAGGGCCTCCGCAGCGAGAGCACTAGTAGTAGCCGACACAGATGAATCCGTAGGCCACCTTACCCAGCAATACCAATCAGCTAGCCTAGAGAGGAAGCTCGAGATGATAGGTCCGCTGTCAAATTCGGAACGCCCCAATGCACAGCAGGAAATTATCCGGGCCATACAGTCAGGTGACAAAGAGCTCGCACTTGCGGCAATCCAACACGCATCGATGTCCGGCCCTTCCCGAGACGCCGTCATTGACACGCTTTTCAGCGAAAACAACGAGCTCGCAATGGCCGCGGCGCAGACACTTAACTGGCAAATCGAAGACCTCGAAGACTCGGCTCGCGAGAGAATTCGCGAACTGGTTCCAGCGCCAATCGTCAACGGACCCTAGCCGACTTTTCGAAAAGCCAAGATGTGTTCGTACTTGGTCTCACCTTCGAACACTTGTTTTTCCATCGCGCTAAACACGGGCCTAGTCTGTTTTGCCCACGCCTCAAGGCGCAAGCCTTCACCTGCGACATGGGTAGTTAAGTCATCAGCCGCCACCCGTTTGCCTCCCGCAACAGAATCACCGATGACCACGACGACGTGAGCGTCTTTCTTGGCTACTCGTTCCATTTCTGCCATGCAGAGGCCAAGGTCTTCGGTCCACCTGGGAAGGGCCCCGGGGTAACCTTTTTCGAACTGTCTTTTTGCTCCAATTTCCTGTTCAACGAAGCGCTTGGGGTTCACGTCCAAGAACGCAAGGCGTAGTGCGTGGTGTCGAGCGTAGTCATAAACACCACCATAGGGAGGCGAGGTCAAAACCAGATCAAAGCTCTCGTCTTTCAACCCCTTGTCCCCGAGTTTTCTGGCATCACCCTCGTAGATTCGAGGGCGCCCAGACACCCTGTTCTCCGCTAGCTCCTCTAAGCCATCCAACAGAGCCTGAACTCGCGCGTCGAACAATCGAGCAGAGTTTCCACGTGCGATATTGCGCTCCACCTTACTGTCGTCAGTGTCCGAGGCACGGTAGGAAACCTTGTATAAAATCGACGAGAGGGCAACCCAGAGGATATCTCCTTGGTCTCGGTTCCCTTCCGCGACAACGGCAATGCGATCGGCCAAGTATTCGAGCTCACGGCGAACGTGAGGCGGGAACCAACCAGCAAGTTGACGGTTCCGGTAGCTATCACCGACGGGTTGACGTTTGTGCCCTGCCCTTCGCGACTCCTTACCTGCTTCTATTGCGTCCTCAGCAATGGATGTCGCCGCGAGTCCCAACGCCTTCCGCTCGTTCTGTGTACCCGACCAGGTTTTCGCTCTAGCGATTCGTACAGCAAGGGGGTTGATGTCTCCACCGACGACGGCGCACCCAGCGTGAACCCCTTCGACCAAAACAGTCCCGGACCCGCAGAAAGGATCAAGAAGCCATTTCGGCTGGAAACATTCTAGAAGCACGCGGGTGGTACTCGGGTGGAGACGCGCCGGATAACTATGGAAACCATGGGTCAACTCAAGCCCTGCTGGCGTTTCACCTTCGGCTTTTTCCCCGGCTGCCTTGAAGGCGCGCCCTAGCCACTCCGCCATGCCCGTGCGCCCCCCCAATTCGATAGCCCCTTGCTTAGCGACCGAAAAGGCGCGGCGCTGTTTTGAACTAGGAGTAGACATGGCTAACAACGCCAGACAATATACGAACCTGTGAGTATGCCACTGGAAATCGTCGGCCTGGGGAAAAAGAACGTTCGATTCGTCTGGGATGAGGGCGAAGAAGACCTATGGACCGCACGAGACCTGCGCCTCATTTGCGCGTGTGCCCATTGTCGGTCGGAAATCACCGGAGAACGGCTTCTGAAAGATGATGATGTGCCGGCTGAGATCATCGCCGTGGAGATGCACTTGGTTGGTAACTATGGCGTCAATATCCATTTTTCAGACAGCCACACCACAGGCATCTACCGATTTCGCGACTTAAAAGAGCGGAGAGCTAAGTAACAAGCTTCCATGAAGTACCCAGTTACAAGGGCCATCCATGCGTTGCGCGCAGCTAATGTCGAATTCACCCCGCGCATTTACACCTACGTAGAAAAAGGGGGAACCAGCGCATCATCCGAAGCCCTTGGGGTAGATGAGCACGAAGTTATAAAAACGCTCATCTTCGAAAACGAAAACAAGTCCCCTTTAGTGGTTCTGATGCACGGTGATAAGCAAGTATCGACCAAACAACTTGCGAGAGAAGCCGACTGCAAGCGAGTCAGCCCCTGTGTTCCTGCTGTGGCCAACCGTCACTCCGGTTACCAGGTTGGGGGAACCTCTCCTTTTGGAACCAAGAAAAAAATGCCGGTTTTTATGGAACGGACGATCCTTGATCTTGAAAGAATCTTTATCAATGGCGGCAGCCGGGGCTTTTTGATCGAAATCGACCCCAAAGCCACGACCACTGTACTTAACCCCACCCTCGTGAGTGTTGGTATTTGAACGTTATCGCGGCGGCTGGGCGAACCGGTTTTCTGGAAAAGGGTTCGCAGACTCGCGCAGTGCCAGATCGCTCTGCGTAGGGTAGCGTGGAATGAAAAAGCCTAGGCGTCTAAGACCTCGTGCATCATTGTAGCGAATCACCGTGATCGCGGTTGGGTTCTTGGTCGCGCGTTCGAAAGAAGTAAATCGAACCGTTGAGCGTCTTCTTTCGCCAAACTCAGTACCAAGCCCCGCACGTTTCTGGGCCTTATGAGATTCGGACGCCGGTGCGCTCCGCCCGGGAGAACTGTCTTCCGCCTTCGCTTCTCGTCGTCCATAGCTCGACCGTTCGGAGACGTTGGGTTCGCTATAGTCGTGCAGCCAACGACCGCGACGAGGAATTACAGGTCTCCTCTTACTTTCAAAAATGGCGACCCCGATGACGCCAATATTGCGAGCCTTTCCTTTGCGCCCCGCATATGAATTTGAGACCGATGAGAATCGAAAAGCTGCCACCTCGCCCGCACTAACCCGCCATCCCTCGATTTCGAGATTGCTGTGGGCGGCTAAAATGTAACCGCGTTTCTTCTTGTAGTCAGCACTCTCTCCATCGATCACGTCGAGCCCATCTACAGAGATCACAGCCTCAATGGGACGACCTGTCGGGTTTGTCACGCGAATGGAATATCGCCGGCCTTCAGCTCCCAGTGCGTAAATACGATTGCCTCTCTGATAGGTCGAAACCACACGCCCATCCTGATCGACGATCTCAACAGCGTAGCTAGCTGCTGGAGAAATTGGAGGCATAGGCAGTTTCCGAGCCTCTACTGAGCCACAACCACCTAGAAATACTAAAGATAACAAGAATGGACGAAAATGCGTTCGAAACATGCCTTTAGAAACGCGCCTGGACGAAATTGGATCTTCGGCCATAGGAAACACCTAAGAGGCCTGTATATTCCGCGCCATGGCGAAAGCTACTGTCAAAACAACCCCACGGGACAAAACCAAGAAGGCAGCTAGCGCCAAAAAGGCTAGCAAGACAAAGACTCCCGTAAAAAAAACTGCTGGCAAAAAAGCTTCGGCAAAAAAGGCGAAAACGTCGACAAAGAAGAAGTCTGCGACGAAGAAGACAAAAACGTCGAAAAAGAAGAGCGCGGTCGCCCCGAAAAAATTGTCGGGAAAGAAGCTACGTAAAGCGGCGAGCAAAAAAGTCGACCCTAAATTATTTGCAGCTCTTTCCACGGGAGAACGGATTGATGCTGAGCGGATTCTATTGTCTGACCCGCAACTCCAATCCATGGCACGGGTTGGACGGTATCGGATCGTTTGCGCGGAACCTTGGGTTGCTAAACCACCTCACACAGCGCAGGGAAAGAGACTCGCTCGTGTCGTTTGTTACAACTACGCCGATGACTGTGCAGTCACCGCAACGATAGATCTTGAAGAGACTGAAGTCCTCGGGCTCCAAAAGACCAAGTCGCAACCTATGCTTGCGCTTGCCGAAGAATATCGCGCTATCGAAACGGCGTTTTCTGACGAACGCGTTGCCGAAGAGCTCGCACTTGGCGATTCGGCCCTAGCTACTATGCATTATTGGAGCGCGCGAGACTCTGATCTCTCGTCTCAAAGACGCTCTGCAGCGGTGCTAATCGGCCCAGAAGGCGGCTCTCCGCGATTCATAGCAGTCGTCGATCTAGTAGCCGACGAAGTCACGAACATCACAAAATCGGAGCAATGGTAGATGGCGAACAAAATTGAAAAGAACAATTGGAAAGTATACTGGCGACTTGGTGAATCCAGTGGCCTGCAGCTCTACCTAACCGAGTACAAATCCCGCCGTTTCATTTGGGAAGCGTCACTCCCATACGTAACGATCGACCATCAGGGAACTTCCCTTGACGTGGGTGATGAGAGCCATACTAAGGTCCACGGCCCGTTCTGGTGCCCCCTAGGCACTCGAACCCAGGTAAGTGAAGTTCGAGTCGACGAATTTCGAGACGGATTCGAATTACTCGTCGATTTTGCTTCTGGCCCCTACGAGTACACGCAAATGTGGCGATTCCATAAAGACGGCCGCCTGACTCCGTGGCTAACTCTGCATGGCCCAGGTGTTCACGACGGACAGACCTATCACCCCCACTGGCGGTTTGACTTCGATGTAGGCGGCCCTGCCGATGATTCCGTGGAGTACTACGACGAGGGTAAGTGGCAGCGCCTCGGGCAGGAAGGATGGCTTCCTTACTCCGGCCAGGCCGACAAGCGCGGTTTCGTTTGGCGGCAGAGGGACACTCGCTCCAAAGCCCGGGTGGCAATTCGTCCCGATGGACTTGAGCAAGCTGAACTCTTCGCGATTCGCCGTCTCGGTGGCGATGGCGCCCCCTTTTCTCCCCGGACTCAAGGCGGTCCACAACCGTTTCCGGCTTCCTACGGTGGTTCTGCCCCATTGAAAAAGGAAGACGTCGCGCTTTGGTACGTTGCCCACGTTCCACATACCGAAGCAGGAACTCGGACCGTCGGTCCACGCCTGAAGTGCGAGAACTTCTAACTTAGGAACGACTCACGACCGAGCTCCGAATCACTCGAGCTCGTTCCATTTAGAAATCGAAGAAGTTCCTGCGGGCCCATCAGTGTCGGGCGTTACCCGGAAACTGTGGCGCCACCGGCGTCACTGACTTCGTCCCGGAGTTCGGCTCCATGTAGTAGGCGCGCGCACCATCATATATGCGTTTGATAAAGGTCTTTGCCTCACTCGTTTTTGACTTAGCGATGTATTTGGTAAATGCCGGAATCGCTACCGCCGCAAGCACGCCAATAATCGCAACAGGTATGTATAAGTACCAAAGCTGGGTCCTCCATGGGATCGCATATTTCATTGTGCTGAAATCGGACCATCGAGAATACGCGTTTTCGAATCCTTTGATAAAACACAAAAGAAATATGTAGCAAAGTGGCGCCGCAATCATTGAGCCAAACATAATCCCAATGTCCCAAGGCTGCAGCGGTTTGAAGACGATAGGAGGCACTAGCCCTGCGAACATCCCTCCAAGGCACAATGCTTCGGCAATTTTTTGGTGCGTCGAAAACTCCGCATTCACATCTTCCCAGTGTTCCTCGGTGAGTCGCTGTTGTGCCGCTTCGTCGACAGGGCTAAGCCACCGAATCAGTTTCATCACAACTCCACCAGATCCGTAGTCGCGGTGTTTGGGCTTCATAGTAACTCACACTTTGTACGTCTTAAAAC
>CAYPIX010000126.1:0-9512 GCA_964410875.1 uncultured Kofleriaceae bacterium | reverse complement strand
TAAGAATTCGGTTTGCGAGGTTTAAAGCGTGTTGAACAGATGTTGGTCAACTGAGATGTTGGTGAATTACACGGTTTGACGTCGGTAGGTGTGGCCGCAAATACCGATTGGACAACACTCTCGCTACTAGATAAACCTGTGATGGCACTTGGTTTGGAATCTCGAAAACGTATCAAGCCGTGGACTCGAGATGTCAATGCCAATTGGAAGATCGTTATGGAAACGTTCTTAGAGGGCTATCACATAAGACATCTTCATAAAGATTCGTTTTACCCGTTAGGGTATGACAACTTGGTTCTAAACGATTATTACGGAAGGCACAGTCGGGTGATATTCCCGTTTAATCGTATCGAAAACTTACGAGAGTTACGCCCTGCCGAACGCTCAGCTCGCGGCAACTTGACCGCGGTATACCAAGTGTTTCCGAGCTCCCTGGTCGCATTGCTCACCCATCACGTAAATGTGCTCTCATTTGATTCCCTTTCGCAAACGAAAACTCGGATATCAGGATATGCACTTTACGAAGAGGGGATTCCGTTGGAGAAGGTGGACAAAGACATTGGGTTTCTGTTTCAGGGACTGGACGAAGATTTTGCTGCTGCCGAATCGATTCAACGTGCCATTTCTAGTCGTGCAAATAAGGACTTCTCCTTTGGTCGTTTTGAGGGAGCGATTACTCATTTTCACTCTGGGATCGCAGACGCGTTGTCTAGCGCCACCTAGTCTTTTCATCAGGGCCTTGCGAAAATAAAAAGTAGATGAAGTCGCACAGGCGGCTTGGCTATTTGATTGGAAAAATCATGCAGGATTTGTTCTGTGAATCTTGTAACTGAACGTCTGTTCAGTTACAGTTTTTGGCTGTGTACGCGGCGCTTCACTGCAAGAGCAATTACTCCTTCTTGGAGGGGGCGAGCCACCCAAGCGAGTTGGTCACTAGGAGCCATAAGCTCGGGTTGAAAGCTATCGCTCTCACGGATACCGACGGTGTCTATGGAATGGTCCGCGCGCATGTGAAAGCAAAAGAGCTGGGAGTCCAATTAATTGTTGGCGCAACTGTTTCTACCCAAGAGAGCTCAATTGTTCTTTTGGCAGAGAATCGAACCGGCTATGGAAATTTGTGCGAATTACTTTCTATTGGTCGTCTTCGTTCTGACAAGGGGCACTCTCTTGTTTCAAACGATGAGATCTATCGTCTATCAAAAGGTCTTATTGCAGTTTGGGATGGATCTAAAAAGGTCTCACGCGAAGAACTATGCTGGGACGATCTCACTGCTGCCTTTGCAAACCGTCTTTACGTCAAGGTGTCGAGACATCTCCAAGCAGGCGATAAAGAACGAGAGTACAACTTAACCAATATTTCGAATCGGTATGACATCCCTGTTGTAGCCGCTAATGAAGTTCTCTACCACGAGAAAGGGCGTAAGGAGTTACAAGATGTTCTCACTTGTATTCGACACGGTGTTCCGTTGCATCGTGCGGGGACCCTGATTCGAATCAATGAAGAACATGACTTGAAATCGCCTCGCGTGATGCAAGAACGCTTCTATGATAACCCAGACGCGCTAAAGCAGACTTTGGAAATTTCCGAGCGCTGCCTGTTCTCTCTCGGCAGTCTTCATTATCGTTACCCAGCTGAAAAATTAGGCAATGGCCATACCTCGGCGAGCTGGCTACGTCACCTTGTTGCCGAGGGGGTGGGCAAGCGTTACGGACAAAACGTCCCGACTGAGGTTAGAGCACAAGTTGAAAAAGAGTTGCTGCTCATCGAAGAGCTCGAGTATGGCGGCTATTTCTTAACGATGTATGAGATCGTAGAGTTTTGCCGTCGTGAAAATATTTTATGCCAGGGGCGAGGTTCGGCGGCGAACTCTGCGGTTTGTTACTCCCTGGGGATTACTGCGGTCGATCCTGTAAAAATGGGACTCCTGTTTGAAAGGTTTCTGTCTCGGGAACGAGCGGAACCACCCGACATAGATCTTGATATTGAACATAACCGTCGTGAAGAGGTGATTCAGCACGTCTATAGAAAGTACGGGCGCAAATATGCTGCGATGGTTTGTAATTTTATTCGTTATCGACCGAAGAGCGCTGTGCGCGATGTGGGCAAGGCCTTAGGTGTACCTGAGACCGCCCTCGATCGCCTCGCAAAGATCTTGAGTAGAGCGTCCTCATTGGAAGCAAATGTAATGCGCGATGCTGGTTTTGACCCTGATGCCCCTTTGCATTCTCACCTCCAGCGTCTTGCGAACGAAGTCTTAGATTTTCCCAGGCATCTATCCATCCACTCCGGTGGCTTTTTGTTGGGGCATGAGCCCGTGCAGCGTTTGGTCCCAATTGAAAATGCAACCATGCCTGGGCGAACGGTTATTCAGTGGGATAAGGACGATCTTGAGTCCCTGTTTTTATTCAAAGTAGATCTCCTCGCCCTCGGGGCCTTGCATCAAGTTCATCGTTGTTTCGACTTAATTCGAAAGCACAGGGGACGGGAACTCTCGATGGCGACGATTCCAAGTGACGATAAGTCGACATTCGAAATGATTTGCCGCGCAGACACCGTTGGCACGTTTCAGATTGAGAGTCGTGCTCAGATGTCTATGCTGCCGAGGCTTAGGCCTAAAGAGTTTTACGATTTGGTAATAGAAATTAGCATTGTAAGGCCGGGGCCTATTGCTGGGGGAATGGTTCATCCCTATTTGCGGCGTCGCAACGGCGAAGAGGCTATTGATTATCCACACGAAGCGCTTCGGCCGGTTTTGGAACGAACTCTTGGGATACCGCTTTTTCAAGAGCAGGTTATGAGGCTCGCTATTGTCGCAGCTAATTATACGCCAGGAGAGGCGGACCAACTGCGCCGCGATATGGCCGCTTGGCGGAGAAGTGGCCGTATAGAGAAACACCACGACCGTTTAGTTACGCGGATGCAAGAGAAAGGAATTAAACTTGAATTTGCAGAGCGAGTTTTTGAGCAGATTCGCGGATTCGGAGAGTACGGTTTCCCGGAGAGCCATGCGGCGAGCTTTGCATTAATTGCTTACGTTACTTGTTTTCTAAAGTGTCATTATCCAGCCGAGTTTGCTTGTTCCCTCTTAAATGCTCAGCCAATGGGATTCTATTCCCCGGGGACGATTGTAGAGGACGCTAAACGACATGAGGTCGAGATACGCCCTGTTGACGTTACTCAGAGCAGCGAGGATTGCACTTTAGAGCGAACTGATGATGGTGAATTTGCGATACGAATGGGTCTTCGATACGTGTCTGGACTTAGCAGCCGGGAGCGGGGCCGTATTTTGAGTTCCAGGAACGCAGGAGATTTTGCGTCTCTGACAGACTTTGTCCATAGAACCAGACTGAGTTCGCGCGGCCAATCTCTTCTGGCTGAATCGGGTGCTTTAGCTTGTTTTGGGGGCTCACGACGACACGCACTTTGGCAAGTGGAAGGGTGTGAACGAGCTCAAGACGACACGTTACGAGTTGGTAATCCAGAGCCTGTAACGACTTTCCCAGAGTTAGACCAACTCGATACCATTTTGTGGGACTACCGAACTTCTTCGCATAGCGCAACCGGTCACCCCTTGCTTCCTTTGCGAAAAGCACTATCAGAGAGAGGATTTCCTTCGGCCAGCGAACTCGCGCAGATGAAAAATGGTTGGCGAATTAGGTATGCAGGTATTGTGATTTGCCGGCAAAGGCCCGGGACAGCTGGCGGCGTTACGTTTATGACCCTCGAAGACGAAACTGGGTTCGTTAACCTGGTTATATGGAGGCGGGTGTTTGAAGAGTTTTCTCTTCTGGTTAAAACCGCTTCTTTTCTTGGAGTCTCTGGGCGTCTGCAGAGTAAAGACGGTGTGGTTCATCTGGTCGCAGATTCTCTCTGGCACCCAGACTTAGACCGAAAACCAGAAAGGTCCCATAGCCGTGATTTTCACTAGCCGCGTTTCTACTTCTTCTGAGGCGGTGTTTTAGCGCGACGGTTCTTGTTTGACTTCGGTCCGCGTGAGGCTGCGGGCTTCTTACCTTGACTATTAGCCGTTTTCTTGGGGCCTTTACCTTTGGCCACAGCGCCTTTTTCGCGCCGACCCGGTCCGCGTTTAGCTCCACCGGCTCTTGGAGGGCGCCTGCCTCGGCCCCCGCCGCCCCCGCCGCGTTTTCTCCCCGCTGACTTGGAAATTTTAAGGTCTGCCTCGCTCGGAGGAGTTGCTGTTGGGTACGGGTGATCTTCTACAACTGGGATTGGGACTTTGATTGTTCGCTCAATGTCGCGAAGGAGGCCACGTTCAAGCACGTCGGAGAAGGCCCAAGCAACTCCACTAGCGCCAGCTCGAGCGGTTCGTCCAATACGGTGAACATACTGATCAGGAACATCGGGCAAATCCACCTGGATGACGTGGGTGACGCCATCAACGTCAATACCTCGAGCCGCGATGTCAGTTGCAACTAAAACCCGGTGTTGGCCCTTTTTGAACTTATCAAGTGCTCGGACTCGTGCGGCCTGCGATTTATTGCCGTGGATGGCTGCCGCCGAAATGCCGTTTTTGTCGAGGACCTGTGCGATTCGGTTCGCGCCGTGCTTGGTACGGGAGAATACCAGTGCGCGTTCAACAGATTCGTCGCGGAGTAGATGTAGAAGCAGTTTTCTCTTGTTGGGCTTGTCTACATGAAAAAGAGATTGATCGATTTTTTCTACGGTAGTCGCCGGCGGGGTGACTTCAACCCGTATGGGATCGGTCAAGAATTGTCTGGCCAGCTTAGTAATGTCTTCGGGCATAGTCGCGGAGAACAAAAGAGTTTGCCTTTTGTGTGGCAAACTCTTCATCACGCGTTTGACATCATGAATAAATCCCATGTCGAGCATGCGGTCAGCTTCGTCGAGAACAAAGAGCTCGATATCCTTTAACACCACATGTCCTTGGCTCATAAGATCAAGAAGTCGGCCCGGCGTGGCCACTAGAATGTCCAAGCCGGCGCGGATATTCCTTACTTGAGGGTTTTGGTTCACTCCGCCAAAGATTGTGGTTCCCCGTAAACCGGTTCCTTTACCGTAGGCGGCGAACCCATCTCCTATTTGCGACGCCAGCTCGCGCGTAGGTGAGAGAACCAAACAACGAATTTTTCGTGGCCCCTTGCGAGGGTTCTTGTAAAGCCATTGAATAGAAGGAAGCGCGAAGGCCGCCGTCTTGCCGGTTCCGGTTTGGGCGACGGCTACCAAGTCCTTGCCATCGAGCACAGGGGGGATTGCCTTCTGCTGAATTGGTGTTGGTTCGTCGTACCCCTTCTCCGAAATGGCCTTGAGAATGACATCATCAAGGGGTAGGTCGCTGAATTTCATCGCGCAACCGTTTCTGGGAGCTTAACCGGATTAGGTAGCAGCGCTCGACGCAGGTCGCGCTTCACCTCGAGTACGTCCTTCGATGACGTGTTTGGGAGGAGAGGTGACGTCCCAGACCAAACCGACCACGGAAAGAAGGCGCAAGACACAGTACGTAATGTCGAATTCCCACCAGAAAAAGCCTTGGCGACATGAGCGTTGATAATGATGGTGGTTGTTGTGCCAGCCTTCGCCCAGAGTCACAAGAGCTAGTATTGGGTTGTTCTTAGAATCGTCGTTAGTGTCGTAGCGCTGCCAACCAAAGACATGGGAAAGGGAATTGATGGTGAAAGTCCCGTGCCAGACCAAGACCAAGGGAATCATGGCGCCCCACGCAAGTAACCACGTTCCTCCGATTACATACATAAGTGCTGCGTAAAGGACTCCGGGCATGTAGTCCATCGGGTGCCCATGGAGCATTCTGAGCTCGGGGTATTTCGCCATGTCGCGGATGGAATCAAAATCGGTTGCTTTGTACTGCCTAGACAGGAACCAGCCCATGTGTGACCACCAAAACCCGTGATGGCGGGTCGAGTGAACATCTTCGGGGTGGTCACTCATCTTGTGGTGGTGCCTGTGCCGAGCCGCCCACCAGAGAACGCTTTTTTGAATTGTAATTTGGGCTCCGAAGGCCAGAACAAACTGAAACCAGCGCGAGGTCTTAAAGCTTCTATGCGAGAAATACCGATGATAGCCAGCGGTGACAAAGAACATGCCGCACGCGTAAACCAAACCGGTCACAGCCAAACCGCGCCAAGACCAACCGACGCGCCAGAGGAGAGCAACCGCCGCCACATGGCAGAGCCAGAACAAGATTGTGGTTCCGTTGGTGTACTCCGCTAGGAACGATTGCTGTCTTCCGCCGCTCACAACGATATGTTGACCTAGAATTGGGTTATGAACAGGGTTGTTTTGGTCATGATTTTGTCAGCCTATTCCGACCAAATAGCACTTTGGTACGGCTTAGCTTCCGGTTAATAGTGTTTCCAGATCCCTACAGTGCCATTCAGTAGGAGCGCCATGATCCTGGGCTAAGGCACGAACAAAGTTGTAGTTCATGGTTCCATGTTCGCCAAGGCCGTCGAAGAGTGATTGGGTCTCTCGCGTTAGTGCGGCGGCATCCAGCAATCCTTTGAATGATTTAAGTGCGGGCGACTGTGTCTGCGCCTTCGCTTTTCTTGCTGTTTCACAGACCGTAGCGAGTTCCGAACGCCAGGTCTCAGCGGACTGGAGCGGAAACAGGGCAATTGCGAGAGAGCTTTTATCTGCCGCGGGTTTCCATTGCAGGGAGCCCGTTTCGCTGGCGCGTAACTCGCCACCAAGAATAAAGCGGGTCCCTTCGTGGTCGTTTCCGAGCACTGCAAGCGATCGAAGCCGGTAGCTGCCTTTTTTTGAGGTGTCGGAAAATGTCTCTTGCGCCTTGCGCGCTGGGGTGATTTCAAGCTCCTTGGCAAGATGCTGGTCTAACACTTTGTCGTTGGGAATGTCGCCGGTGGAGATTTTGGGAAGTGTCCCCGAGAAACTCTCGGACAGAAGTTGATCTGCTAAGTGAGTGATGCCCTTCGGTAGCCGTTGGGGCGGCGGCGGCTTACCTCTCTGAAAAAATTCGGTTGTTGAAACTCGCACCCCTTTTGGGGTCAAGAAGAACGAGAAGGTAGCAGTCGCGTAAGTCCCAACCTTTTTGGTGCGGGAGGTCTCCAGTAGGACGTGAACGGTGTGCCAGGACATAGGTCCGGCAGCCGGCTTCTGACTGAAGAAGTACGAAAGGGTCTCCTTTTCTGAGCCCGGTTTGATCTTCCGCGGGGTCGGGACACGGGTCGGTGGCGTGGCCCGAAGAGCCTCCGCTGTTTCGATGAGCTCTTGAGCTAGAACCGTGAACGGAGAGGGGGGGAAACGCGACGGAAAAGAAGATGCGGGGGGAGACCCACAGCTTGTAAGAGTCAAAAGGGCGCCGAATAATAATGCTGATTTCATTTTGGTGTCTGAAGCCAAGCGCGAAGGTGACCGCTAGCAGCTCCGTTCCGTTTCTTTGTGTCGCTGAGTTTCCATTCGGATTTGGGGCTTTCTGTAAGAGTTAGTTTGACCTCTTGCATCTTGCCGCGTCGGGAAAGCAACAATGTGAGCTCGTCTCCGCTTTTGTAGCGTTTGAGCCGTTTTTCAAAAGAGCTTTTTGGGACGCGAAATCCGTCGATAGCAATCAACTCATCGCCGGCGAAAACGCCCCCGTCAAAAGCTGGGGACTTGGTTTCGACAAAGGTCACATTGGAACCGTCGACCTTCATGCCAGACCACGGTGTTTTCTTTTTATCTTCCTTGTGATCTTCACCGGAATCGAACTCTAGCCCATAGTAGGAGAGAGCATCTTGATAATTAAGATCTGCGGTCCCATCGACGTAGTTCACAAAGAAATTCTCGAGTGGCACACCGGCTTTCTCATCGGCAGCAGCTCGGAAGTCTTCCGGGGTATAGCCGTCGGGGTGGCGCTGGTACATCAAGCGCATAACGTCATCAAGGCTGCTCTTGCCCCGTGACTCTTGTCTGATTTTTGCGTCCAGTAAAAACCCGACGATGGAGCCTTTTGTGTAATAGGAAATATGCGTGTTGCCGCTGTTCTCGGTGCGTCGGTAAAATTTGATCCAAGTGTCGAACGAGGAATCACTAAGGCTCTGCTCTTTCCGCCCGGCGGTGTCTTCGTGTTTCTTAATGTCTTTGGATAGAGATTTTAGGTATTCGTCTCTCGAGAGAAGACCTGCGCGGTGAAGCAGTAAATTGTCATAGTAAGAGGTGATTCCTTCGGCGATCCAAAGACTTTTCGTGTGCACTTCGCGCTCGTAGTCAAATGGCCCTAGGCCAGCTGGACGGAGACGTTTTACGTTCCAGGTATGAAAAAACTCGTGAGATACAAGCCCTAGCCAACCTTGGTACTCTTCTTTGTCGCGCGTTTTCCACCGGTTGGTCATGATGAGTGTTGAGTTCAAATGCTCTAACCCACCACCGGATTGCCCAATAATGTTTATGTACGTGTAGTTCTTGTAGGGAATGAAACCCCAGAAATCGACAATCGCTTCCGTGATGAGTTCGGTGTCTTTTGCCGAACGTTTTCCATCCCATACGTCGTTTTCGCCAAAGTTAGCGAGTCGGTGCGGAATACCGCGGACGGTAAAAGTGTGAATGGTCGGGTTACCGGCTGCTATTGGCGAATCGACGAGGGTGTCGAAATCCTCTGCAGTGAAGGAATTCTTGCTTTGGGCAGGCATACCGGTAACGACCTCGGCCCAGTTCGCGGGGAGCGTGAACGAAACTTTATAGATGGCGAGAAGAGGCTTGTTTGTCTTTGGATCGACTGGAGCGATGAACGTGGCGGCAGGGCTCAGCACTGCCAGACTATCGTCGATATAATTCTGTTGTACGGACATGGTCCGCCCGTAGATCCGGTAGCGAACCGTCGTGGGGCCCGCACTCTCGGGAATAGACCACCGGTTCTTGCTCACTTTTTTAATCGGCTGATTTTTTCCATTAACTGTGGCCCTAACATGTTCAACGAAACGGGGGTACTCGCGAACCAAATAGGAGCCCGGAGTCCAAACTGGCATCATCAGCGTCGTAATTCCCGAGGGAAAGGTTGCTTCGATCTCGACGTAGTTCCCTTTGCCAGGAAATTCAACAGAGTACGTTACGGTTTGGTCTCCGGATTCGGGTCGAACCGTTTCTGTACCGTTCTCCGAGCGTTCGTTTGAAGCGGTTTCTGTCGCAACGTTGGAGGGAGCCGGCTTTTCTTCGGGCGGCCGGCAGCAGAGTAAAAACAGGGGGACGAGTGCCAACCGGCGCATGGGCGCATCCTAGCTCCTCTACTGTGAGAATGGCGAATCGAGACCAATGCCTAATCTTCTCGGTAAGTTGCCCTGAAGGTTCGTTCCAGCAAAATGTTCTGGTCAGGGCAGAAAGCACGCTGACTATGGTGAGAGGGTTCGTGTAGTGTTCGCTCGTGGAACAAGAGGCTCTCGATACTCTCTGCATCAATACCATTCGCACGCTGTCTATCGACGCGATTCAAAAAGCAAACTCGGGCCACCCCGGGCTGCCTATGGGGGCGGCGCCCATGGCGTATGTGCTTTGGCAAAAACACTTGCGACACAATCCGAAGAAT
>CAYPIX010000125.1:0-9620 GCA_964410875.1 uncultured Kofleriaceae bacterium | reverse complement strand
GGTTCACGAAGCCAAGGATGCGGAGGGAAATGAATACGGCGCCGACCGGTTGAAAGACTGTATTGAAAAAGCCGAAGGTGGCCCGGAAGGAATTGTCCAAGCGATCTTGGCGGATATAGATAGCCATGTAAGCGAAGACGTGCAGATGGACGATCTGACCATTCTGGCCGTTTCGAGCACGGCGCAAAAAGCCAAGCGCCTCTAGGCGCCGGCAATTGAGCGCCAATCACCCGGATTTCTGCTGAAAATCTAGACCTCTGGGCTCGTTCGCCAGGGGTTGCTTCTCTCTAGTATCTATGGCAGTTTACGGCTCCTCTCCGCAGAGAGAGTTGCAGACAGGTATTTTCAGATGGCA
Organism: uncultured Kofleriaceae bacterium; assembly: GCA_964410875.1. Classification (GTDB taxonomy): domain Bacteria; phylum Myxococcota_A; class Polyangia; order Haliangiales; family Haliangiaceae; genus CAYPIX01. The sequence goes on along the minus strand of CAYPIX010000125.1, from coordinate 9,265 downwards.
AAGAAAAAAGGCAGAGATCTTATCCGCTTGGTGTCCACCGCTGGCACCGGTTACTTCTACACAACGTCGAAGAACAAGAAAACCACCCCCGACAAGCTGGTCTTCAAAAAGTACGACCCAAAGATCCGCAAGCACGTCGAATTTAAAGAGTCGAAGATCTAGGAGTTCCGACATGTCTAGAGTTTGCCAAGTTACAGGAAAGAGCGCGCTAACCGGAAACAAGGTCAGCCACTCGAAAATGAAGTCTAAAAAGCGTTTCGAAATTAACCTTCGAGAAAAGCGCTATTGGTACGAAGAAGAGAACCGCTGGGTTCGCCTTCGCCTTTCAGCACGCGGCATGCGCCTAATCGACAAACGCGGTCTCGCAGCTGTCATTCGCGACATGCGCGCTAACGGCCAAAAGCCTTAGTCTTTTTTGCGGCGGCGTCGGAAGCCACGATTTCGAGGAAGAGTCCGAGCTCTGCTAAGCCTAACCGCGCCCGCTCCGACCGAAGGGAGGAGCCCTCTTTCCGCACTCATTGTATGCGCGCCAGTGAAATGGTGCTGGTTTGTCCAAGACGAAGGCGCGGCGAGAACCGGCTCTGAGCGTACTTGTGTACGTGATGAACGGAAGCGCAGCCGCAACGCCCGTCCTGGGCAAACCCAGTGCCTATTTCACAAGCGCATCGATAACGTCGGCGTTTTCGTCCAGAGACGGTTCGGTGCCATCCTCGGATACGACGGAGTCAATCACAGACGCGGGCGGCTTGGGCCTTACGACCTTGCTCCGGGCGATCTCAATCGCTTTTTCCGCCTTCGGGCTGGAGATAGATAGCGCAAACGTGTCGTAGAAATCTAGCTTGTTGACCGCGCGAACAAGGTGCTTCTTGGTGCGCCACTCAATCGCGTGGGGATGCTCAATCCCCTCGGAGTCTGCACGAAACTTCATCTCGCCTTCTCCATAGCGGGCTTGCATCACGTCGCGAAAGAACCCAAAACTTCGCTGCTCGGGTTTAAGGAGCTTAGAATCCAGGGCGATAAACATCTTGTAGAGTTTACCTTTGAAAAAAAAGAAGAAACGCCGTTGTTTTTTTCTTTCTTCCAGTTCCCATTGCACAAGCTTGGACTCTTTGCTCTTTTGACCAAATTCGTCGTCAATAATCGACACATCCCAGCCCGTGGTCTTGCCATCAAAGGAGTGATACGTCTTTTTGATGTCGGCGATCTTCTTGTTGCGCTCCTTTCGAAGGGCGTCCTGCTTGTAGATGTCGGTCGATTCCTTCATCTTTTCTGCATATTCTTTTCGCAAAGACGCAGAGAGGTTCTTGGCGACCTGTTTCCTGGTCATGCCAAATTTAAACTCCCCCATTAAATCGCCGAGGTTCTTCTCCTGTTCCTCCGTCACCTGAGTGAGAGGTGCCGCAGCTTTCTTGCCTCGCTTATTTCTTTTTGCCGCAGACTCACCGGCTGGCATCGAAAAAGCCAAAAACACGGCTGTGGTGGCAGTTAATGAAAGGGTTGGTCTTCGAAAAAAAGTCAACAATGTAGTCTCCTTACAGGGCGACCAAGAAGGCTTGGTCTTACACGAAAGTGTAGCTTGACCTCTTGGACGGGACAAGTTGGCGTCTATTCAAATCGCAGTATTGCTAATTCCTGGTCATCCGCTGGAGCTCATCTAGAACGGTAAGAGCCGCCAGGGGCGTTGTGTTCGAAATATCCAGCTCATTCAAGCGAGATAAAAGCGCTTTGGTAGCAGGGCTTGTATCGACCGAGGCTTTGTTTTCGCTAACGCCACCCGAAGAGTTTTTCCCAGTCTTGGACTTCGCACCCGCGAGGGAAAAGAGGTCAAGCTGACCTGTTTCACGGACCCTTTCCTCCTCCAGCGAGACCAGGATCTCCCGGGCTCGCTCTACGACAGAGCTCGGCAGACCAGCCAAGCGTCCCACGTCGATGCCGTAGCTTCGGTTGGTGCCGCCCTCCACCACTCGATGAAGAAAAACGATCTTGCCCTGATGTTCCCGGGCGGCCACTGATACACAGTGAACTCGGTCGCGCTCTTCCGCTAACGCCGACAGCTCATGATAATGGGTTGCAAAGAGCGCCCTGGCGCCAATCGAGTCATGAATAAATTCCGCCACCGACCAAGCGATGGAGACGCCGTCGTAGGTGGAGGTCCCTCGACCTATCTCGTCCAAGATCAAGAGCGACCTGCCTGTTGCTCCCGATAGGATGGAAGCGGTTTCCCGCATTTCCACCATAAAAGTGGACTCGCCCCGGGCAAGATTGTCGGCTGCACCCACCCTCGTGAAAACTCTGTCGACAACCCCAATCCGCGCCGCGTTAGCTGGGACATAGGAACCCATTTGCGCCAACAAAACAATGTGCGCCACCTGTCTCATATAGGTCGACTTGCCAGCCATATTGGGGCCCGTGATGAGAAGCAATTGCCTTTCGCCACAGTTTAGCGTGCAGTCATTCGGAACATACGCCCCGCTCTCGACCATATTTTCCACAACCGGATGGCGGCCTTCGGTTATTTCGAGGACATCGCTCGCATCGACCTCTGGCCTGACGTAATTTTTCTCTTCAGCAATAACAGAGAGCCCGGCAAAACAATCGAGACCTGCAACATAGTCCGCAGCGGTAAGAATCGTTTCGCGCCTTTCTCCTACCATCTTGCAAAGCCTTCGAAAGAGCTCTGCTTCACGCTTTGACAGGAGCTCCTCCGCAGAAAGGATTTTGCCTTCCAGTTCTGCCAGCTCTGGTGTCACAAAGCGCTCGGCATTCGCCACTGTCTGTTTGCGCACGTAACTCTCCGGTACCCGGTCGAGCTGGGATTTTGTTACTTCCAGGTAGTAGCCAAAAACCCGGTTGTACTTCACTTTAAGCGTGGAAATTCCGGTGGACTCGCGCTCGCGAGACTCGATTTTCAGAACGGATTCTTTGCCGCCCGTTGCCAGCGCCCGATGTTCGTCGACCTCGGGGCAAAACCCGTCTCGTATCAGGCCACCGTCCTTCAGCGCTGCGGGCAATTCGTCTGAAAGAGCCCCCGTGAGCTCTTTGCCCAGCTTTGCAAGCTCGGCAAAACACTTTTTGGGGACTACCAGAGAGTCGGGAAAACCGACCGCCTTCTTCTTGGGTTTTTCGAGAGCACCCGCCAGCTTGGGAAGCGCGCCAATGGTATCTCGAAGTTTGCCCAAACAGCGCGGAGTGGCCACACCGAGAGTGAACCGGCCTGCCAAACGCTCGAGGTCGGAAACAGACTTGAGGGTCTCCCGTATTTCCCTTTGGCAAAGTGTGCGATCGAAAAAGAATTGGACCGCGTCTTGTCGGCGACGAATCGCGGCTACATCAGTCAACGGATAGAGCAACCACCGCCGCAGTTTCCGCGCACCGGGCGCTGTTTTGGTTCGATCAATAGCGTGTAGAAGCGAGCCCGCCCGTTTCTTGTCCATCAACGTCTCGGTAAGCTCCAGATGGCAAACCGCAGCTTCGTCGAGCACCACCGTATCTTCCGGGCAGTACACAGAAAACGATGTCACGGGCAGATCGCCGGCAGGTTGCGTGTGCTTGGCGTACGCGAGAACCAACTCGCCAACTCGTCTTTGCGCGACACTGCCAGATACGCCAGTTATGGCTTCCTGCAGAGGCTCCTTGGGCTCTGGGTGTGAAGAAAACGTCGCGGGGTAACGCGCTTTGATTGTCTCAATTTCTTGGCCATCTGGGGTGACGATTTCTCGTGGTGCAACCCGGTTTAGTTCGCCTATGAGAGCATCGGTACTTGCAAGCTCGCAGCCGCGGAACTCGCCGGTCGAAACATCCACATAGGCCAGAGCCCAGCCGCTTTTCTTAGCCCCTGGTTCGGTTGCGATAATGCCGGCGACAAAGTGGGCTGCATTGGGCTCAAGCACGTCTTCGTCCAGCACGACACCCGGCGTAATAATGCGGACCACTTCCCGCTTCACTAAGCCTTTTGCCAGCTTGGGATCTTCTACCTGTTCTACCAGAACCACTTTGTGGCCCAGGTTGGTCAACTTCGCGATGTACCCCTTGGCGGCGTGATGGGGTAAACCCGCCATGGGAATGGAGTCTTCTTTGCCCTTGTTGCGGCTCGTAAGCGTCAAGTCGAGAAGCTGAGAGGCGACCACCGCATCCTCAAAGAACATCTCGTAGAAATCGCCCATGCGAAAAAACACGATGCCCTCGGGGTGGGTTTCTTTCACTTCGAGGAACTGCCGCATCAGCGGCGTATCAGAAGGCTTGCGCCGGGCCATAGGCCGAACATGGCGGATGCCTCTGACAACGGGCCACGAACCCGATTCTAACTCTTGAAACGACTAAGAATCAGGGCGCCACCGACGCCCGCGCTTTTTTTGCCCAGCCTGCCTCTTCTGCTCAACACGCTTTCTTTCTGATTTCTTCGTTCGCTTCGTCGGCTTGCGCTTAATGGGACGTTCTAACGCTTTAGAAACCACCTCTGCCAGGCGGGCTCTCGCATCCGCTCGGTTTTGGAGTTGCCCACGATGAGTACTCGAAGAAATCAATATCTCGCCGTTCGAGTTCAGCCGACCTTTCAAGTTTTCTAAGACAAGCTCTCGGTCCTCCTCAGACAAGGACGTACTTTTTGAAGGATTCCACCTCAGCTGGACCTTAGTCGCAGTCTTGTTCACTTTTTGACCGCCCGGTCCCCCGGATGCCACGAATGACTGAGTAATTTCTGAGGTGGGGATTGTCAGCCTTGCACTAACGAAAACCCCTCTCGTGCGTCCTGCGCGAGCAAGCCTTGGAGGCGGGCTGCCTTTCGCAGGCCTGACCGTTTTCGCTTTGTTCTGTTTGACTCGCCCTCGGCGTGCCGCGAACGACGTACCAGTAAGCGTAAGAACAGCGAACGCAAAAATCATCACACCCAACAGACGCTTCGAATCGCTCACCCCCTTACTCAATACAAGAAACGAACCAAGGATCTCACGCCCCTCGAAGCAAATACTTCCAGTGGCTTGACTGCCCTGCCGCAGCTCCCGTTGCCGGCAACCTCTTCGAAAAGCAGATAGCAGCTCTTTATAAGTGGCCAATTTCAATACGCAACAACACGGAACAAAAATTGCTCTAACTGGATGGACATGCGGATTTTGTGGACGTCTCTTATTTTGGTGCTTCCGTTTGGTGCCCTCGCCCACGCGCAGCCTGTCAAACCCGCCAGAGGTCCGCAGCTTCAGGTCCGAGTTCCTCGTCGAGCCAAGAAGGTGCAAAAGCGAAGAGCGGGCACCACAGAGCTCATCCGTACGAATATATCGAGTGGCACCCCTAAGAGCATACTTACGATTACGCATTCCGGGGCTAGCCGCGGAAAAAACTCGGACAGAACCGTGCACAAAGCGGCTTATAAAAAACACACCGGCGCAACCGTCAACCTCCTAGAGAGGCCTGGCATTGGCAGCGTGCGGGTCGAAGCTGCCCGCCTGCCAGCGTCAAGAGTCGTGCCCACCGGTATGTTGCGAGCGCTAGGTATACGTTTTACCCCAACCCGATTCTCCGACCGGATATCGAATAGTGTGACCGCAATGGGCAAATACCGAGGCACGTTCCACACAACGATCCACCAACTCACTTCCGGCGGCGCTCTCAGAGAGGTCGGTCTCAAGCTCGAAACTTCGGCCGACCTGGGGCTCGGCCAGACCATGGCCGCCATCCGAGGTTTCCTTCCTCACAAATTCAATGGAGCGATAGCTAAGCGTTTACGAAGTGGACAACTAGGAGCTTTAGTACTTGGTGAGAACATCTTCGCGCACTTCGAGACAGGCACTGTTTCCCTAGTGGAATACACTCGAGAAACCCGCGGCTGGCAGACAACGGAACTAACGCTTGTCGCGCCAGCATGGATCAAACCAACTCGCGGACCATCAGACAATTAGGCCCTATTTCTTGATGACCTTCTCGAAGACTAGCCTTCCGCTCTCGTCCATATTTCCCAAAACTCGGGTCGCACCGTTTCGACCAACCATCTTTACCTCCCAAAGATAGCCATCAATCCCATTGCCGCTGAGTTTCTTTACCCCAGACACTCCGTTGGCTCGAGTTACAATCCCCTTGTCTATGGCTCTTTGTACATCGGCTGCCAACTCCGGGCTCATACCGTCAAGGGTTTTTGCGTTTACAGTCACAGAGCTAAACTGCTCTCCGACTCCGCTTGCGTTCACAGGATTTCGCCCCGCGTCGTCAACAAGCGTTCCTGGAACGTCGGGTGTGCTTGTCGGCGTTTCTCCGTAAGGGAACCGGTTCACATCGTCCGGTATAATCTGCCCACCTTCGGTGACCGAGGCATTGGGACCAGCCCGACCTACTTCAACATAGGTACTCCCGTCTGGTGCAGTTTTACTGGTCACAACCGTTCGCTGATTCGATCCCGGCGTGTTGTAGATGCGTTGCTCTTCGATAATCGCTTCTCCGTTACGATATGTCGTCACCTTGTTGACCTCGTCCGGTGCAACACCAGAAGGCAGACCAGACTCTCGTAGGGCAGAACGCCGCGCGGCAGATTCTGACGCTGCAACTCTTGCAGCATTCGCATTTGCCTGCGCCTCGGCCACCGCTTCCGGGGAATTGAGTGGGGGCTGATCCGGCTTGGGCGCATTAACATCAGGCGCGTCTGGCGTATCGGTCTTAGAAGGCAAGTCGGTTCCGTCCGCTCGTGGATTTACGTTAACGTCATCAACCCCGCTACCCGCGCCTGCAGGAACGCCATCGTCAACGGAAGCTCGAGGTGATACCGGACCATTGTCACCAACCCCGGCGGCCGATGTTTTAGGTGGAACGGGCGCGTCGACACTGGAACCCACAAGGTTGTTATTGCCCATGCCGGTCGACTCACCAGGCATGTTGATACCTTCCGCAGGCGCTGGCTTGTTGATGTTTGGATCCCGGAGTTGTGCAGTTGGATTTGCCGGAGGGGTCGCGTCTAAAGCGTCGTCAAGAGTGCTGCCTAGAAATGGCTCCGAAGGAGCGGGTGCAGCAGCGGCTGGTGGCGTCGCGTCCGCGACCACCGTGCTTGGCACCGGCGCATCGCCTGCGCCTTTTGCGATAACCGACGCCCCATCGTCAACCACGTCACCCGCGACTCTACCTGCGGTCGTCACGACGTCGCCAGCTACATCAGCTCCTTTGATAAAACTGGAAGCGGCATCCACCCCCTTCATTCCATACTTGAAGCCTTTTCCAATTACATCGCCCACGTAGGGAACTGCAGCAATCGCGGTCAAACCTGCCATCGCGTATGCCCCTTCCTTCCCAAAAACTCCCTCCACTCCAAGCCAAGCGGCGTGAGCCAGATCGGTAATCGGCGTCGGGTCCAGTGCACCGATGGCGTCTAACGCAACATGCGCCGCCTCTACGGGGTTTTCAACAGCGAGCTCAACAAAGTCTTGGGTTACCTGTCCCGCGTTGTAAGTCGATCGCATGAGTTCGGCGTCAAGGGCCGCGGCGAATTCCGCTGGGTTTTCCAATACGGTGTTGATGTCCTCACCCAGCTGCTCAAGTCCTTGGCCCACTAGTTCGGCACCTTTTTCAAGGGACTCCCCGACGGCCTCCGCAGTGTCAGCTATTGTCTCAACCGTTTCGCCAATGCCTACCTTGACATCGGCTATGAACGCTTCCGGGTTTTCGATGGCGTACTCGACCCCTGCTTGAATGTCTTCGCCAATACCCACTGCAAATTCGGCTACCTGCTCTGCCGCTTTTTCAACATTCTCTGGAATCGACTGCACAAACTCTTCTACTTGCTCGCCGATTTTCTCAATATTTTCCGGTAAAGCCTCTACGAAGTCGACAACCTGCTCGCCAGCGTCCTCTGCGAGCTCAATCCCGTCATTGATGAATTCCGCAACGTCTTGCGAACCCTCGGCGATGCCTTCATCCCACGCTTGGTCGAAGGTCTCGTTGTCGAGCTCGGCAATCATCCGGCCTTCTTTCTCCAAATTTTCGGAGATCCCGTCTGCTGTCCCAAGAGCGTTTCGCAACAGACCTGTTGCATTTTGGCCCAGGGACTCATCGTTGGTTCCATCGCCGGTCAATCCTTTGGCAAAGTTTTCCCCGTACCTACCGAGAACCACGGGGGCCACGGCGTCGATAGTATTGGCAACGGCATCTCCGTCAACGTTGTCCCGGATTGTATCAACCACCACCTGCCCGGCTTGACCTACTTTCTCGGTCGCCCCCGCAATGGTCTGAACTGTCGCGCGCTCGATATTGTCGACGCCTACTTTAGCGCCATCAACGAAAGCAGCTCCAGCTTCGTCCGGGTTACTAAGTACATAGGAGCCAACCATTTTGGCTTCATCAACTGCGTCTCCAACCGCGTCAACCGCGGCGGAACCTGCATCTATCGCGGCATCGGCCACTGCAGAACCTGCTGATCCAACTGCCGACACTGCTGCTACGCCGCCGTTGTAGATACTCTTTCCGACGCTAGCGAATCGTTCAGACCACGTCATCGGTTTTGCAGCGGAAGCGGCCTGATGCACACTTTTCGCTTCGGCTATGACCTGGTCAGCTTTGTCGAGCACCACATCGGTCTCATCCAGAACGGCCTGAGCGCTTTCATTAGCTTGCTGACTTTCCCGGATAACCTGTTGCACTTCTGCAAGCTCTTTGTCCGCCTCAGCCATGTCCCGCTCAAACTCAGCCTGTTGCGCCTGCATCTCAGCTTCCGTGGGAACGTCAGCCATCAAGGCCTCGAAATCAATATCCGAGGTATCTACTGGAACCGATCCGGCATCATCGCCGAGGACTTCATTAATCCTATCCAGTGTCTCCTGCACGTCAGCCGCAGGCACAGGTGCGTCCGCTTGTTCACCTCCGTTACTATCGACAGGCGCTTCGACCTCGGCTCCGGCAGAGTTAAACGTGTCAAATTCAATTTGAGCAGGTGTCCGAGTATCAGACTGCAGGCTATTGAAAGCAAAACTATCTGCGCGTTGCTCCGGTGTCATCCAATCAAAGTCCGAGGCATCACCCGCGTCTACCGTAAGTGATTTGTCCGAAGCACCGTCTTGCACGGAGCTTTCCGGAAACATATCCAACGCATCCTGAAACTGCTCTGGAATGCCAAAGTCATCAGCTTCTGCGCCAAGGGGAGACATATCCCCACCAGCAATATTCAGATCACCGCCTACGCTATCTCCACTAAACCCATCAGTCGCACCAGAGAACATGTCACTGCCGAGGCTGTCGCCGCCAAGGTCAAAGCTGCTGTCACCAGAGAACAGATCGCTGCCTAGACTGTCACCGCCGA
>CAYPIX010000124.1:0-9633 GCA_964410875.1 uncultured Kofleriaceae bacterium | reverse complement strand
TCCCAGTACCGTTGCGGCGATGTTTACGGGATATGCGTCGAGGTGGCGGGCATCAAAATCTATCACCAGGGAAGTGCAGACTGTGTTGACGATGCTCTTCGCGACAAGGACGTGGATGTGTTTCTTGCAGGGATTGCCGGTCGCAGTTTCTCAGACAGATACCTAAACCGAATTCTCACCCGTCTTCGCCCCAAGGTTGTCGTTCCACATCACTACGACAATTTTTTCCTACCTCTTGGTGAACCGATTCGGTTCTCGTTTAACGTCAATCTGGAAAGTTTCGTCGACGAGGTTCACGCTGTGTCCCGGGATTTTACTGTACGCACCATGAACCGCTGGAACCCCTGAGTCTGGACATTCCCGCTTAGTTTTGGCGACAAGCGTTTGTCGGCCAGGTTACGCCTCGCGTGACCCGCGGTCGGTATTTCTTTCCGCAAAAGCGTTTCTTTGCTTTTGCGAGATTGGACGATTGCGTGAGTAGCCACGACTCACAATGCCTGTCGATTGCCCCTCTTTGAGCCAGAGAGCGAATCACAGCGCGTATTTGCTTTGATCCGCGGCATTGATGCCGGTGCATAGGTACTTGACTGCCGTCCGGCCATACGCAGCGAAGTTGATAATTGCCATTCTTAAGTTGTACTATTCGAAGTCTATCCGCCATTACCTACATGTCGCACTGTTCAGGTGTTCAGGTCAACAAGGCGGGGCAAGAATCGTAAATCCGGAGGGTCGTTTTTTGCGTTCGGGTGCTTTGCAGCAGCCGATATGCGTTGGGTGGCGCAGTCGTAGCGCGTCGGTATAGTACAGGAGAGACAATGCAAGAATTCGTCGATATTGAGATACCAGCGGTGGCTCTTGAAAGGCTTCCGGTCTTTCCGTTGCCGAAGGCAGTACTCCTTCCAGGTGAGTTGCTGCCGCTTCATATGTTCGAGCCCAGGTATCTCGATATGACTCGGGATGTCTTGGCCGGAGATGGGCTGCTTGTAGTGGCCCAGCGCGATGAAAACAGCGAGAGCGATCCAGCGAAGTTCCTGCCAGTGGCTGGACTTGGTAAAGTGGTCGCATCCAAGGAATTGGAGGGCGGTCGTTACTACATCGTGCTCCAGGGCCTAGCCAGAGTTGACGTGTCTCACGAGATCAAACAGGAACGATCCTATCGAGAGGTTCGAGCCGATGTTCTTTTCGATGACGGCACGGAGCGCGAAGGTATGCTTGCCACACTACAAAGCCAGGTTGTCGCTCTCTGTGACCGGCTCGCTGAACAAGACGGCGTCGACTCCGAGAAAATTCGCGAGCTACCCCGAGCGGCAGACAATCCAGGGCAGTGCGCGGATATAGTCGCTGCGGCCTTTATCGAGTCACCTGAGGACAGGCAGACGCTGCTAGAAATGCTTGATCCGGCGGATCGACTAGAGGCCGTTGTTGAACACCTGGCCGGCCACGTAGTCGCCCTTGCTGGTGGACGCGAGAATCTCAACTAAGGTTTCGTAGCGACCGAAAAAACGAAACGGACTCACGAGGAGCCCGTTTCGAGGGAGGATGTGCTTGCGCTATTTTGCTGTCTGTCTACGGAAGTGTGTGGCTTCCGTGAACCCGTACTAGAGCAAGGCCGGGGCCAACCTTGAGCCAACCAAGGAGTTACCTCCAAGACGCCCATCTCACTCAAGACCCACGATGGTGCGTAGTCCTAGGTTGCTGTACTGCAGTGTGTGTGGCCGGCTTACGTCCTCGTCATGGCCTGGCAGGTGGCCGCGGCAATTTGCAACGCTAACGTTCCCAAAGGTGCCGCCGAAGTTCCCAGATCACTATCCAGATGCGTTTTGGATTGACGGGGGTTCACCGTCGTTCAATAGTCGGGAACTTGGCAATGTCCGGGGTTGCGGACGCCAAAAGAAAGCACGCCCATGAGCCTTAAACGACTTATACATTTCATCTTCCTTACCGTCTCAGCCTGCACCCTTCTTGGTTTCGGCGCGGCGAACGCTCAAGTCGTTCCGCGAAGTTTTTCCGGTACCACCCACGGGCCCAGCGCGGGCGTAAAGGCCAACACTTCTTATCCTGGGTACAATCCCCTGGCTGGCCGTCCTAGGGTGGATATATATGGCAACTATTACCTTAATACTGGAGCAGTAAACTACCGGATCATCAACGGCCAAGTGGTGGTTCGTACCGCTGGCGGTATTCAAAACGCTGTCTCTGGACGGTTCGTCAGTAACTTCGACAAGAGGCCAAAGTATTCTGGAATCAATCGAGTAAACCGGCTGGTTGGACAACCGCCGCGGGGACGTCCTTATAGCGCTCACGGGTCGCCGACGAAATCGTTTGAGGAGGTTCGGCGCCAACGGCAGGCCGCGGCACGTCGTTCGCTTCAGGGACTACCGGCACAGTATCAGCGCCATCCAACCCGGGGCTACTAAGGTACCCCGGAGTTGACACGGCTTCGGTAGCGGGGACAATCCCGGAGTGAAGATTTCTATCGAGTACTGTGGGGTTTGAAATTACAAACCGAAGGCGTCCAGTTTGGCCGCTACGATTTCCAACGCGCTTCCAAACGCAAAAATCGAGCTGATCCGCGGCTCGGGCGGTGACTTCATTGTCATCGCGGACGGCGCGGAGGTTTGGAACAAGCGAGCGATGGACGAGCGCTTCCCCGACGAAGTCGCTTTGGCAAAAGAACTCGCGGAATCCTTTTCACAGAGATAACATGAGCCGCGCGTTTTTGCCTTTTCACGAGACCCGTCTTCGATTTTCGAACGGAACGCCACTCTTTCTCGTTCTGAAAGCATTGTAATTCAGCCAGTTGCGAATCTGGTGGAGTCGGCACGGTTTTCGCTGTTATATGAGAGCGGATAGATGAAGAGACTGCTGATTATTGTTGCTGTTTTCACCGCTGGGCTGATGCCTTCCGCGGCGAGCGCAGCACCAACAGTGGCTGCCAGGTCCCGGCGGGCTCCAAAGGCCAAAAAAGTTTTCTTGCCGACCACGATCAATCGGGGCAGGGGGAAAGCCAAGGCAAGGAGCACGATACTGTTTCGAACCCGCCTAAAAAATCGTGGCAATAGAATCGCGAGGGTTCGGCAATCCAGTGTCTTGGCCGGATTCCGGTTGAAGAAAACCACTCCTATCCCCGAGAGCGCGTGGTTCGATCTTCCTGTTTCGAGAAAAAACCAGAGTGAGATTGCTGCATTCCTTGGAGAAATTTCCAAACATCAGGAAAACTGGCGCGACACGATTTCGCTCTTCGAAACGCGCAAAGACTCTAGCACCTGGTACGTGATGGTTACCAACGGCAGTGGCTGGCAAGCCGCGCCCGTGGAGCCCAACGCGGGGCTTCGGGTGGAAACCATGATGAAGCTGTGGTTTCGCCACTAAGCGAGGGTGAACTCAGATCAGCCTGTTACGTTTGGTCACGGTAGTGGCTGCGTTATCAGCCCGCCATTTTGGCGTTAGGAAACCAGTAACCAGCCAAAACATGCCGCTCGCTTCCTGGCGCGTTACCTGCATCTCTATTCGGATGTCTGTAAACGAGGAGGTTTCTGATGTCTGCTTTGATGAAGCGAACGTGTTTTTTGTTCGCTAGTGTTTTTCTTTGGGCGCCCTACGCCAACACTGCTCTCGCCGAGACCCACGAACGGGTGACCGTGTCCGAGTGGGTGGAAAAAGGCGATGTAGTTGGTATTAAAGTCAAACTGACACTGCGGCCCAAGGGCGTCACCCAGGTTCGCGTGGGGCTTGGCGACCAGAGCAAACAAGCGATTGCGAAGCTCAACGGTCACGACAGCTCGTGGAGGAAGGCTGCGGCAGGAGTTAGCGGGAGCTTCATTGTGCATTCCTTTGGCGAGGTGAAAGGTGTCACTGCCCGCACTCCTAAGCAGGTTGAATTTTCCGTAAGGTACTCGGACGCGCCCAACCTCACGCCGGGGCAAAATATCGAGGTGGTCACCGCATGGAAAAAGCCGAACTACTGGCATATCCATGGAGCGGAGACGCCGCTCTATCGCCAGAGTGTCACTTATAAACTTCCGCAACTGAAAGCCGGAAGCCGCCTTGGCAAAGTTGCGTCAACAAAGACACCGGCAAAGCCTTCGCGTACGAGTTCCCGCCGGACGCCAGCTGCGCGTCCTAAGCCGAAGCCTCGAGGGAGACGTTAACCCCGAGCACGCGTCGACTACTCTTCAACCACAGGATTACCCTGCAGTGAGTTGACTTGATGCTCGAGCTTCTTTAAGCGGAAATTCAGATCGGAAATGGCCTGAATCGTGTCGTTGGCGTTGGGAATTTTGGTTTTGAAAAACGGATTGCTCGAACAAACGTAGCCGAACCCTCCGTATTCCAAATTGATCTTGGTCCAGTTGTTACACGGGCGAACCGAGTCGGTTTGGATGAAGTAATTTGCGGCGGCATAGCCGGCCACACTCACGACAAGGAAGACCACGGTTGCTTGAATTTTGCGCATGGCAAAAATCTACCACGGCACTCCCATAGGTCTTCTTTTTGGCTATCTAGGACAAGACATCATTATGGGATCGCAGCCTGGGTCGCAGAAGCCATAGCAGTCCGGATCGGCACAACCCGCGAGCCCGTCCCCGTCTGCGTCACCGTTGTCCCGACAGTACTCTTCCGGGGAACCGTCAGAATAGTTGTACAGGAATGTCAGTTGGCTCCGGATTTGAACGACTTCCCCGTGACGCTGGTCATAGACTAAGCGTCGGTGCCTGCTGAAAAAACCTGTACTTCCCACGGTTGACTGTGACGTCCAGTCCGAGCCGTTAAAAAGGTAAGTTCGATTTGTTGTTGAGCCGGAGTTGCCGTCCAAAACCAATAAGCCAGTCCGCTCGTCGTAGGCCATTCCTGCTAGGGTTACAGAACCGACTGGGATGTTAAGATCCTGCCATTGGTTGTTGGCCATGAGCCACGTTTTTCTCGACGTCTGCCCTACCAAGATGATGCCGTTCAGAGGCGGAAAATATGACATGGCAAACCTCACTTCGGGCAAGAGTGAAGTTGTTGGCAACTTGGTCCACGTTCCTTGGTCTCGAAGAACCCAAGTCTCCGGCACTTCCGGTGGCGCTCCACCTGTTTTGACTTTCACAAATGTAAGAACGAGCTGTTCTTCAAAGTGGTCGTAGGAAAGAAAAGAAGATAGATTTCCCACGGGAATCTGGCCGAGATCTGTCTGCTCTTCCCATCCGCTCTCTTCTAAAAAATAGGTTTTCGGTGGCACTACTAGGACCATCTTTTCTCGAGACCAGTCAAACGCGAGTGCGGAACTAGCCTGAGCACTAGTATTGCTGGACGGTGGCGCTTCAATGTCAGCGGCCGTTTGCCATAGAGACCCGTTCCAAACCCAAGTGTCGGTTAGAGCGAAGTTTTGGTTGAAGCGAACAATGCCCTTGACAGGATCGTAGGCTGCTAGCTCACCGAAGATGGCGTCATCCGGCGTTGGATGGTTTGTGCCTGTCCACCCACCCGTGGTGTCGCGACGCCAGATATCGCCGAAGATACCGCCGGTACCCAAACCACCCACAAGCACCAGCGAGTCCTCGTTGGGATTGTACGCCGCTGCGTGAAACCTGCGCCCACTAACGCCTACCGGCAGTTCGATCATGTCTTTGACCCACGCGCCACCTTGCAGGAACCAATGATCGCTTAGCCCTGTTCCTACCGGGTTACTTCCACCTATCAGATCGACTCGCCCGCCAGTGAAGGTTAGCGTGTATCCGCCGCGGTCAAAGGTGGGCGATGGGCCTTGCTCCCAAGAGTTATCGGCCAAGGAAAAAAACCAGGTTTCCAGCTCTCCGTCTATAGAGTCGCCGACCAAGACTGTTTTGCCGATGTTCTTATCAAATGTGGCGCGAGCCCCAGCGAGACTTAGCGGTCCGGGAGTGCTTGGCGGAAGTGCGCTCCATGTTCCTTCTTTTAGAGCCCACACTTCACTGGGGTCATCATCATCTTCCCCTCTGAGAACGGCCACCACGGTTTCCCGCAGCGAATCGTACGCGATTGAACCAACGGAGCGGGGAAGAGGGTCAACAACCGGAAGCTGACGCCACCCTCTGTCATCCAACGTCCAAGTTTGCGTTCCGGAAACGACGACAGTCGAACCCCGACTTTCATCAAAAACCATAAGGGGGGACACAAGAGACGGTGGCAAGGAAGGTCCGACCAACCAACCCAGATCTGGCAGGTCGTACCAGATC
Source organism: uncultured Kofleriaceae bacterium (assembly GCA_964410875.1). Lineage (GTDB taxonomy): Bacteria > Myxococcota_A > Polyangia > Haliangiales > Haliangiaceae > CAYPIX01. The sequence goes on along the minus strand of CAYPIX010000124.1, from coordinate 3,433 downwards.
TGCAGCAGACCGGCGTTGTTTCGCCCCAAAAGAACTAAATGATTTCTTGCAGTGTCGTAAACCATCTGAGCACTGCCTGAAAGAAAGGCTTCTGGCGCGGCCCAGGTCGGAAGTTCTTCTTTGCAAGCGCTCGAACACCGGTCATGGCTTAAAAGATTTCCGTCTTCGCATGCTTCTCCTTCCAGGAAGTCAAAAACTCCATTGCCGCATTCCTCATTCGACTTGCAATCGTCGCTGCAACCATCCCCGCTTACGCGGTTTCCATCGTCACACATTTCGCCGGGTTCAACCAACTCGTCGCCGCAGGTGGCAACGATGCACGCTCCGTTGTCGCAAACCCCGTTGCCATTGAAAATACAGTCATCGTCATCAGCTAAGTTGACACAAGCCTGCTGCTGGCCATCCATGAGGCAGCGACTGTTCTCGTTGTCGCAAACCTGACCTGACGGACAAGTGAAGCCATCGCATTCCACAGATTCTGGCCCGCACGCGAGAAGTACACCTGAAACCAGCGTGTAAACCAACAAAGCCCTTAAAGCTTTACCCCTGCCCATAGGCTTAATTTTACTCTGACAGAGAGGACAATGACAGAGGGGAGTGGATTAAGCCGCCTTTGCAGAGAAAACTCGAACTAGAACGTAGTGAAAGGTGTGCTTTGGCTACCAATCAACCGGCTCTTCCCCTCGGATCCAAAAACGCCATCCATCGAAAAGGGTCCAAACATTCATCCGCTCGGGGCCAAATACGCGCGCGCCAAATAAGCGAAACCCTTTTTGTACGCGAACGATACGCCCGCTTTTGGTTTTTGCGTACACGACTCGGTTGCCTTGCATAATTCGTTCAGCTTTGGCTTCTTGGGCAACCTTGTCAGTGTAGGGGCCGGTTACTTCGTAGAGTTTGACTGCGCCTGGGCGAAGCCTAAACCAGCCGTGCTTGAAAATTCCGTAGTCGAACCGCCTGGCTTCACCGGTAACAGGATCGATAAGCCTCTGGCCTTGGCTATCTGTCAGATAAACCTCGGCCTGGATTCGTCCTGCCCATGCGGCGATTGGGTTGGAAAGCCTCAATCTTAGATCTGCCCACCAACCTCGGCGGCGGCCCGCTTTGGCGTTGAACGTCATCAGTTTTGACCTCGCGCTTTTCTGTGCCGGTTTCTGCGCAGCGGTTTTTGTTAGTTTCGCGAGGCGTGGCGTATGTTTGGCTGTCGGATTTGCGGGAGAATTCGGCTTCCGAGGCTTGGTATTGTGGCGAGCGAGTCGGGCTTTTGGACTTACTCTCTGGAGGGTGACCTGGGTCGCCCCCGAGCCCATTGCGCCATGAAGAATGAGCCGCCGCCGCCGGACTCGGTTGCCCTCTGCGGGCATGGCCATGGAGAGGGCAAGTGCTAACTGCAGCAAGGCGGCATGTCGAAAGCGCAACACAGCCTAAAGTTGTGCAATTGGGATGCCGCGGTTAGCGGTGTCCAACCCCTTCAAATTACGAGTTGGTTGATTTGCCGTGTATTCGATTCTGAAATCGGGCGCCTATGTTCCTGGCCAGAGCTTTTGACAGCCGCGCAACTTCGCCGTCGACCCACGACCCACCGACGCAATCTGAGCGCACGGAGTTAGCTACGGCCCAACGCGGAGTACGCTAATTTTGTAAGGCTCTCGCTGGTGACGCGCGGGGTGCTCCTTCTCCGCCCGGCGAAGACTGTGAAGACTGCTAACGTCAACAAAGATTTTCTGTTTGCTAATCACTCGGACTCTAACGCGTGCCACTGCGCCCCGATTGCCACCGCTTCCGCCTGCTATGCGCCGCCGGTCCTTGTTGAGGATTTCCACTCTTGGATTGACATCCGAGTCCCCCGGATCAACGACCACTTCATATTCGCCCGGCTGTTTTAGTTTTACTTTATACATGTGGTTAGGGCGTTCGCGCCGGTTGACAAGCGCAGCAAGTACGGCTGTTCTTTGCTGCCCCACATCTAGCTTACTTGCAGTTTCAATAGTCGAAAAATTGTCACCAGGAAGCGGGGTCCGGGTCACGGTGATGGCGTAGGGTCTGGAGCGAGCGTTTCGATTTGTCCCCATGACGAAATAGGCAGACGTTCCACCTACCAAACCGGTGTAGATGCTCTCTCTTTCTCCCTTTTTAGTGCATTCGCCAGTCATCCTTTTTCTGTCCTGGTCGACCATGTTGTAGCAAACCTGTCCATCTGGAACGAAAAACTCCAAATGGTACAAACTGTGAGTCCCGTCCGCGGGTGCGGTTAGCACAAGATGGTCCGGCTCCCAGCCTCCCTCCACACAGCCAGTAAATTGTCCTTCGCCGATTGGGGCGGCACTAGAGAAACGTGGACCGGCATTGTCTTGCGTACAGCCGTATCCCTGAGATGGTGGCTGCTGTGGTTGACCGTATCCTTGGGGCGGCGGTTGTTGGGGCTGACCGTATCCCCGAGGAGGCTGTTGTGGCTGCCCATATCCCTGAGGCGGCGGTTGCTGCGGTTGACCGTATCGCTGAGGAGGCTGTTGTGGCTGCCCATATCCTTGAGGCGGCGGTTGCTGCGGTTGACCGTATCCTTGCTGACCATAACCCTGGGGTGGTGGCTGCTGCGGTTGCCCATACTGAGGCTGTGATGGAGCAGTTGGTCCAGGGTAGGTTGGAGGCGTAACGCATCCAGCTGCGAAAAAGAGAGCAATTAGTCCGAGACGGTTGTTCATTTGCCCTAGTAGAATACCGCAAACTGGAATTACCTGTCTGCCCCACGCGGCGGTCACTCACTAGGGCGGGTCAAACAGCACTCCAGCAAGGCCGTAGGCGCCATTAGCTGAACTGTTAGCCACCTAGGAATTGTTGGTTTTTCATCCACAAGACAGCGCGGTACAGGTCCTACATCAAGGCTTGAACGGTTTCGAGCCTTCCCCCACCCAAGAACAAAGGACCTCCCGCTATGTTAAAGAAATCCCTAGTAATAGCTGCCCTGTGCGGATTCTCAACCACTGCAGTCGCAGATATCCCGCCCGCACCAGGCTCGGAAAAAGCATCTCGACTTATCAACTTCGCTCAGGTGAATGAAAGCACACTGCAAGATGGGCAGACTCTTGTTCTCAGCGTCAAAGTTCAGAAGGACTGCAACTCGGTCACGCTAATGGGTGGATGGGACATCGACCACGAAACCAAGACCATTTCGTTCGCTGGAAACATCGTGACCACATTAAAATTCTGTGGACCCAACTTCCCAACAACAACAGTTTTCCTCGAAAGTGAAACCGACGAAATCTTCCTTCCTGAAGACGGCACTTGGCGCGTTGTAGTCCCTGAGCAATTCGCTGACGACACCTTCCGACGCGGCTGGATCAACCATTCGTTCTTCGGCTGGACGCCAAGCAACTCGATTTTCCAAATCTTGTTCCCAGAAGCTTAACCAACAAAAATATATACACACCTATGG
>CAYPIX010000123.1:5053-9735 GCA_964410875.1 uncultured Kofleriaceae bacterium | reverse complement strand
AAGCGAAAAAGCGCCCGCGGCCCAGCGTAGGGCGAAAGCCCGAAGCGACTTAAGAAAGCGCTTCGTCGTTTGCCACCGACTCATTGTCGACAGCGGACTGAACATGATCGAGCAGATGCGGATGCTTACAAATCGCATCAAGGAACTCGCTCCGGGGCATCCGTAAGATCCAACTTCTCGAGTCGGACACTAAGTTTGTCGTTGCTGGCATCCCATCCAAAAGAGAGCGCTCTCCGAAGACATCTCCTTTGGTGAGAGTCCACAATTCTTTGTCATCACCGGTTCGAACAGAGAGTTGCCCATCCAGAACCAAGTAAAGGCTGTCTACCGTTTCGCCCGCGCGAACAACATACGCATCGGGTGCAACTTCCCGCATTCGGAAACGCGTGATCAGATCTTTCCGCTCTGCCGGCGTACACCCGGTGAAGATCTTCGAAGAATGCATGACCGCGCCAACCATTCTTGCGCGGAAAAAGCGCATAAGAAGCTTAATCACGGCAGGTTGATGTTCGACCAGAGTAAGAACAGCCTCGCTCTCAAACTCAATGCCGATTGTATCGGACACAGCGCGCAACGTACCGGAGCGAATGGCATCGCTCAAAAGAGCAGCTTCGCCGAAGAACTCTCCTGGTCGGAGAGTAGCAACGTGAACGGGTTCATCCCGTTCCGCATCAAACATTTCTACCTGCATTCCGCCGGATAAAAGAAGGAACAAGCTATCACCTTCATCCCCCTCTTTAAAAAATGTGTCGCCTTGCGCTACGTTTACAACGTTGCCCATGTCTAGGAGCGAGCGCAGCCACTCGCTGTCAAGCAGGCCAAGTAGAGAGCTAGTAGGAACAATACGAGCTAGAAGTTCGGGAATCCCTGTTTCAGACTTTTCGGGAAGACCGGCAACGTGAATAGACCCTTCAGCAAGTCCAAACTCACTGAGCGCAATCACTCGGCTTGCTTCGCTTAGACGCCGTTCCGTGATGCTAGCGCCACCTGAAAGTAGGGACATCTCCTCGTCTTCGACGTCCCACTCCAAACCCTCTGGGTCATCTTCTTCGTAGAAGTCGCCGCCTTCTTCAAACCAAAAAGCTAAATCCGCATCGCTTTGGAACTCCCAGTCGACTTCCTCTTCGCCGTCGTCGCCTTCCTCACTGGAAGCGGACATGGAAGGAGCTTCCTCTACTTCAATTTTGAAAGAGGCTTCGGGTTTCGGAAAGCTCTCGCCCTCTTTTTCCAACCGCTCTTCGTCCGACGCCTCCGTCGGAACACGGTGTGTTCTCTCCCTCTCCTCAGCCATAGCATTTAAATTGTATCAAGCTCTCGGCAAACGAGGAACCGATTGTCCCACCGAATTTGCAACGACTTTGGATGTCTTCAAGATTGTTCTGAGTCGCAACGTGTACACGTCGTACGTGTACGCACAAAACCTCACGTTCGTAGGACCGAAAGTTCGAGACTACTCTTGTTCCGGAACGGAGTGCGCAATTAAGGCCGCAGCCTTTTCTGGATCAAGGCCGCCATCAAGAACGCTGGCGATAGCTTCTAAAACTGGAACGCGGATTCGCCATTTGTTTGAAAGGTTCACGCCTGCCTTTGCTGCTCGTACACCTTCCGGTTCACGTTCAGGGCGAGCGTATTTCTTGGCATCAACTAATGAACGTCCATAACGAATACTCGGCGTCGGATCGAGATCGGCGCGCGCCGAACGAACCAAAAGATTTCCGAGGCCTGAAAGTCCGGCAAAGGTTCGCTCTTCAGCCCCTGCAGCCTTTAGCAGGCGTGAAGCCTCTGCGACAATTCTCGTTACTAGTACCGCGTGGGTTCCAGCACCAACATCCAATGCAGAAGCCATCCCGATAGCGAGAGTATAAGCACTCGCTAGAATAGAAGCGAGTTCAACGCCGATTAGATCCGAACTTCGATAGACACGAAGTTTTGGCGGATGCGCAATGAGCCGCTGAACTTCCTTGGTTACTTCGTCAAAGCGAGATGCAACCACCATGGAAGAAACCTGATCCCCGACTAGATCGCCAGGTAATGCAGGACCAGCGAGCGCACCAATTCGACGAACTGGCGTCTTCTCACCTATGACCTCACTGATTCGTTTACCGTCGTCTACGGCGAGAGCACCTACAGCGTGAACGAGAATATGCCGACCGCTGAGTTCACGCCCTACTACGGCGAGGCGCGTCGCGACTTCCGTTGAAGGAACCGCGGCGATCAGCAAACGACAACTCTCCGCGAGATCCGCTGCGCTGCTTGTCGCTCGAATACCTTCATGCAACTTCACACCCGGAAGACTGCGTCGGTTTTCTCGATTGTTGTTGATTGAATCCACGACCTCAGAACTAGCAGACCAAACAATCACAGAACGCCCACGGCTAGCTGCCAGCTCGGAAATCGCTGTTCCGAACCCACCAGCACCAACAACGCCAACAGCGTTTGCATTTTCTTTACTCACCAGGCTCCGGCAGAATGTGTGAGGTTCGGTTTTTGTAGTAAAGCAATAACTTCGGGTAACCAACGCGAATCGTTGTCCCCGACTCAACAAGCACCGGTTTGGAATGATACGTACCAAGAACACTGATAGCCGTCGAAAGCATTTCTTCGGCTGTGCTTGTTTCAAAGGCTGAGCTCAACCGCCCCAATTCAGGATTTTTGCGAATCCTCGAACAGAGCGTTTCAATTCGCGCACAAACCTCACTGGTCGTGACGCTGGCTTGCGACGATGAAACCCGCAACAGGCGGTACACGTCTTGGATTCCTGTTCGTTTGACAAGTGCATCAAAAACCGCACGGCAAACCAAAGGGCTACCTAAAAATTCTGTTTCTCGTCTAAACGAACGCGCAAGACTTGCTCCGAGCTGTTGGGTATAAACGGAATCTCTTTGAGGATCAGCTGCTGGTTCTCCAGAAGCATCGAGAAAGAAGGACCTCAAGTCCACTGCTCGGCCGGCCCGATCTACAGAATTCCCGTTATCGTCTGTCTCGTGACCGAGCAAGTCCAAAGGGCGCCCCATTCGAATGGTGACCGCGCTGTCGTGTACAAGAAGTTTACGAGCAAATTCTACAATTCGACCCAGCTGTGAGAACTCGTCATCTTCGATGATGTAGCGTGAGCGACCGGTCTCCGCCAAATAGTCTTCAATCAACGTTTCAGCTTCTAGGACAAGCCGGTAATTGATGGTGACCGGAATGACATAATAGTTACCGCCTTCCTCTCCGCGCAAGAGCCGGTTCCTATAAGCAGCGATTCCCGTACCAAGCAGGCCCAGCTTTAGACGCGACTCAATCATATTGGACCTACTTCTTGTCCCTCCAGGAAAAAACAGAGAGTGAAAGCCCTTCTCGAGAAGAACGGTCGAATATTCCTTGAGCACCTCTTTGTACAATGCAAAGCGCAATCGACGATCGACACGGTATGCACCGAGGTTGTACATAAAATAGGAAATCAACGGATTGGAAAACAGGTTTTTTCCAGCGCCATACGTCACAGGTGGTAGGCCCGAACGACTCAAGCCAAACCCAATGACGATGGAGTCCAGATTGGAAGAATGAGTCGGTGCGAAAATGACGGTCCCACGCTCACAGGCCTTCTGAGCCAGCTCAACATGCCCCTCCACCTGCAACTGACTCTCTAAGCCACCAAGCGCTTCCAGGCCCTCGCGAATACCAGACACCGGAGCGAGCAAGAAAGACAAAGCTCTCGGTATCACCCCGTTGGCGAAGCGATAAACGTTTGGATTGAAGTTGCCGACGATGTCGCGAGAGTAAAAGCGGACAAGCTTCTCGACTTCGTGGCGCCGCCTGTCGGGTTTCATTCGCCCCAGCCGACTTGCCAAATCACGCCACCGCGCCAGAGATCGTTTTCCTTTCCTCGAAGTAGCGTTTTCGAACCGGCGGATCTCCGCGTATGCGACATCATTGAGCACATATTCAAGCGAGTATTCCTCACCCATATGCGCACGAGAGAGGAACGAATCGAGAACTCGAGATTCAACGATGGAGAGAATCTCGTCCCTGGAATCGTTGAAACGGACCAATGGGCCGTGTGGGCCCTTGCCCTGCTTGGCTGGCGCGTTCATTTACAGAAACCGTATATCACGCTCAAGTGCTGGGAAAGAATCGACAAATGTGTGCGTTTATCAATATTTTGCTGGGTTTTTTTCGGGAAAATGCCAAGCTACCTTGGGAAAGTCGGCCCCAAATGTTACTGATGCCGCGCGGGGCACAAGCTTCCAGGTCCTTTTAGGAAACCGCAGCTGTTTGTCCCCATGCTGGCCGCCTTCCGGCTCCAGCCGTCGAGTGAACCGATGATGTGTCGAAACTCGCCGAGGATTGGGATTCCTAAACCAAAACGATCGCTCCCAAGACGTAACAGATAGATGCTTTTGACCAACGTGGAAACAGATCATGCCTAGCGGCAGCAAGAAAGCCAACACAACAGGCTCATCAAAGACGCCTCCAAAGCGTCGAGCTGCGCGCACCACAAAGCGCCCAACGCCTCCAGCACGAAAGACAGCCAGCGCCAAAAAAGAGCCCGCAGTCAAAACCGCCAAGAAACCAGCAAAGGCGACCGCGAAAACGACAACTACAAAGACAAAAGCAGCAAAAACCACGGCAAAGAAGGCGACCACAACGAAAAAGACGACGAGTAAGGTTGCTACGACGAAAGCCAAAGCCGAGAC
>CAYPIX010000123.1:0-4953 GCA_964410875.1 uncultured Kofleriaceae bacterium | reverse complement strand
ACTGCGAAAACAGCTCGAAAAAAGCCAACACCGACAGCTGGCAAGCGGGTGAAGACGGCGGCAAAAAAGGAAACCACTCCGCCACCTGCGCGAGCGCGGATCGGTACGACTCGTAAAGTAGGCGGCAAGAAAACCGTTTCAGAAGAAGTTCTAAAAAAAGTCCTCAGCGTTGGCGATCCAGACGAAATGAAGACCCGCATCGCGGCGGCAAAAAAACGAGTTGGGGAGCATGACCTGCCAAAGAAGTGGACAAAGCGACTTAAGGAGCTTTTCTCAATAGGCAACGAGGTCATGGGCATCGAAGAGTTTCGGCCCGGTCAGGCAGAGGCATTAGATGTCGTCCTCAAGGGTAAAGACCTGCTCACAGTCATGCCAACAGGTAGCGGCAAGTCACTGCTCTATCAGCTACCTTCTCTAGTTTTGCCAGGGATGACTGTCGTCGTCTCTCCACTGATTGCTCTAATCAAAGACCAGATTGATAAAATGAAGAAGCTGGGGGTCGCGGTCTGTCGAGTCGACTCCACAATCACTGTAAGGCAAAGGCGTGAGATGGAAGCACTCGCCAGAGCCCCTGGTGGCAAGCTTTTGATCACCACGCCGGAACGCATGGCCGACCCAGAGTTTCGAGTCTTTCTGCGCGAATGCGCTGGCAATGTTGGTGTATCCCGTTTTGTTGTGGATGAAGCCCACTGTGTATCGCAATGGGGACATGACTTCCGCCCTGCATACCTCGGACTTAGGAAGGCGATAGAGGATCTAGACAATCCACCGATTTTGGCCGTTACGGCAACGGCTCCTCCCCACGTGCGGGATGACATCCTGCACCAGCTTGGCATTCCCGATGCCAAAACGATTACTACCAGCTACGACCGACCAAACTTGCACTATGAGTGCATCGCGGTACCAGGCGACGATGAGAAAAACAAAGTCCTTATCACGCTACTTCAGAAGCTTCCAAAACCAGGGATTGTGTACTGCGCCACGGTGAAGGCAGTTGACCAACTTGCAGAGAAATTGGCTCGACACAATATCCCTGTAGCCCGCTACCACGGTCGACTTACCAAGAAACTTCGAGATCAAGAACAGCAACGGTTCATGGCGCGCAAGTCGGACGCGGTGATGATCGCCACCAACGCTTTCGGGCTTGGTGTTGATAAGCACGACATCCGCTATGTTCTCCACTACCACGTCCCAGGTTCTCTTGAAGCGTACGCTCAGGAAGCCGGTCGCGCGGGTCGAGACGGCAAGCCCGCAAGATGTGTTCTGTTTTTCAGTCCAGACGACGTCGCCATTCAGGAGTACTTCCTTAAAGGAACCTACCCAACACGTAGGCAGGTCCGAGCAGTCTACCAAACGCTCGAAGCCTGGACAGACCACGACGAGACTCCTCCAACTCCAGCGAACCTCGCTCTCAGCGCTCGTGTGGGAATTGCGCGAACAAAAACGGTTCTCAGCCTGCTCAAGGACGAGGGTTTCGTTATTGAAGAAGAAGGCGACTTATTCACTCTCGCCAGCCCTACGCCCGATCCAAAAGCGTTAAACGAAAAGGCCAAACAATACGAAGGTCGTCGGGTCGCCGATCGCCACCGTTTAGATGCTCTCCTAGAATACGTGGGCACCCCTGGATGTCGAAGCCAAATTGTACTCGGCTATCTAGGGGCGAAAGATCCTGAAAAATGCGGACGTTGCGACAACTGCTTACGGTCGAAAGATGCTGCCATCGCTGCCGCACAAAATGCAACTGCCCTGGAAGATGGCGTTGTCCGAAGGCTGCAAGAGGAAGACGCTGTCGCAGGCGTTCCAGAACAACAGCGGATTATTCGCGCGCGCGTTATTCGAATAGATACAGAGACCCCTGTTGAATCCGACGGCGAGGAGCCACCCCCGGAAAAAATTCAGCAGGTAGAGGGCGACGAATTCGAAGACGATGAATACGACGACGACGACGAATACGAAGACGATCACGAGTACGAAGTTGATGAAATAGAACAGACCGCCGCAGCGCTCGCGGAGGAAGGTTACATCCCGGACGACTCTGAAATAACTGTCCTTGCTCGCAAAAAAGTACCTAAACCTCCCAAGAAGAAAAAGCGACTGGTGGAGGATGAGGCACCGGTTAAGAAGAAGCGCAAACGTCGACGAAGGCGGAAAGGCGTAATCCCTCCGAAATCGGCATTTACATCACCAGTATTGGTCAAGGAGGTTGCGGCCCAACCGGCACCCAAGCGACGCAAGGGCAAAGGGCGTGGCAAAGCTCCCGCGGTTTCGCCCCCACTGGTTGAGTATGTGCGTGGTCCCATGCGCATCAATATGGCCCCGGTCGCGTCCGCCAATCCCAACGATCCAAAGCCCAGAGCCGGGAAAAAGAAAAGAAAAAGGACCAACGGGAAAAAGCGTCGGCCACCTGCTGCTGTCGCAACGCCACTTCTTCAGCCATCGCCCTCCTCGATCGCCGCAGAGGCATCCCCAGCTCCCGCGCCCAAAAAGAAACGCAGACGGCGACGCAAGAAACGTGGAGACCGTGCCCAAACAACGGATGCAACGAACGGTGACGACATTACATTTTTCTCGGTCGACACCAGCACGCCAGCTCCCAACGGCGCGAATGGCGCCCAAAAACGCCGCAAGCGGAAGAGAAGACGACGAGGCAAAGGCAACCGCTCTGGCCAAACTCCTGCGGCACAGGCCCCTGCGGACAGTGAATAACCGCGCGTTAGGTCGCGTCGTATTCCAGTCTAACGTCGGCCATATCAGAGATGGCCTCACCAAGTTTTAAGAGGGACGCACATTTCCTGGACTCATCGAGGTAGACAGCGTCTCCAACACGCTTATCGAGATAAGCGACATACCTTGGGCCAATAGAAAACTCCCACCAAGGGCGTAATTCTTTTGGTTTCGCGAAAATCACCACAGCTCGCAGGTGGAATAGTGGTATCTCCGACTGAGAACCAAGCCCCAGCACACTCTGCTTAACACGAACGACGCCAGCCCTTTTGTCTACGACAATTTCTCTTTTTAAGGTTGCAAGTAGCGCGCCTATGATAGCTAGCAAGCCCGGGCCAAACCCCCGCCAAGGCGAATCACTCCAAAGCAACAAAGATCCAAGCCCACCAAACACCAACAGAGCCCAGCCAACGTTTCTCGAAAGCGCGGTAGAACCAACTTTGAGTTTGGCCTCATTCTTTTCCTGAATCTCCAGCGTTCCTAGCCAGTCGAGCATTCCAAAACCTACCACGCTAACGAGTTTCATTTTCTATGCGGTTTCGAAAAGCATTAAAAAGAGGGTGGCGTCTCGCTCTTCCGCTTGCCGGTATGCAGCTGGGTTACCAGCTTCTCAGCGTTGTCGATGTGGCGGTACTTGGCCATTACGACAGCGCCGCACTTGCAGGCGTTGGAATAGCCACTTCGGTACTGAACGCTTTTCTGTGGTTGGGTACCGGTGTCATAATGGGGCTCGACACGCTCATTCCCCAAGCCGCTGGAGCGAATAACGACTCCCAAGGACGGCTCCTCTTCGATACCGGGCTGCGTCTCTGCCTCTTGGTCGCGATACCAGTCACGCTGGCAACTGCGACTATCCCTACCCTTCTCGAACTCGCAGGGGTCGCTCCAGAGGCGACCGCCTTTGCCGCACCCTATATTTGGGCTCGCCTCCCGTCTTTAGCGCCGCACCTCATTTTCGCGGCCCAGCGCTCGTATCTCCAGTCATACGAAAACACACGACCGCTAGTGATAGCGATGATTGCGGGGAACATCGTCAACCTGTTCGCTGACTGGCTTTTTGTGTTCGGCGATCCTGGCCTTGTCCGCTTGGGGCTTCCTCCCATTGGTTTCCCAGAACTAGGGGTGACCGGCGCTGGGTTGGCTACCAGCTTGGTATCGCTTACCTCGATGGCCGTGGGTTTTTATTACACTCGCCCCAAATCAAAGAGAGCTCGTACCTGGGACTTTGAGCTGGCTAGACGAACAGTGAAGTTAGGCTTGCCTGTTGGACTTCAACTACTAGCCGAAGTCGGAATCTTTGCACTCGCCGCGGTACTAGCAGGAAGGATCAGTGACTTTGCGGCAGCGACCCATATGGTCGCCTTAACCATGGCATCTACATCGTTCAGTGCGGCCTTGGGCATTTCCGCCGCCACCTCGGTCGCGGTAGGGCGCGACATCGGCGCACTCGATACACCACAAGCACGCGCGGCGGGTTGGGCAGGCGTATTTATGGGCGTTGTTCTAATGGGAGTCGCGGGCCTTTTCTTTTTTCTGTTTCCTTTCGAACTTGGTGCGCTGTTCACGTCAGATCCTGAAGTCGCCCAGGCTGCTGTCCCTTTGATAAGGATCGCAGCGGTTTTCGCTCTTTCTGACGCCATTCAAGTTGCGGCCACCGGCGCCCTGCGAGGAGCTGGCGATACCACAGCGACTTTCGTCGGCAACGCCATAGGTCACTATCTGATCGGTCTGCCAATAGCTGTGTTCCTCGCCTTCCATCTCAACATGGGCCCCGCCGGGCTTTGGTGGGGGCTCACGGCTGGACTCACACTGGTAGCTGTCGTTCTGATAGCCCGTTTTGACAGGCTCACGCGGAACCCAATTAGCCCTCAGTTGCCGTTGGAGAGCTAAATTATTGGCGCAACGTGGCGCTCCTACGCCACCAACCCCAGGTTCTGTGGTATCTCTTTCCGTCTCAAATGAAGACGCTAACCGAGTTTTCTGGCGTAGTTGTGGCCCGTGCGCGGACCGCCTATTTGAATTTTCAAACCGAGCTGAAAAAGGCCGAGCCTAAGAAGCCCAAACCGACGGCAGAGGCAACAGAGGAAGCCTCACCTGCCGAAGCGGAAGCAAATACGGCTGAGGCGGCACCTGTAGAAGCAGAAGCGGCACCTGTAGAAGCAGAAGCGGCCCCGGCGGAAGCGGAAGCAACTCCGGCAGAGGCAGCACCAGCAGAAGCGGAAGCAACTC